>JAURMJ010000114.1 GCA_030830765.1 Quisquiliibacterium sp. | reverse complement strand
GGGCTGGGTTACCTGAAGCATCCGAGCGGGTTTTTGCAGCCTTACGGCCATGGTGTTTCGGCACAGCTCAAAGCAGGGCCGTCGGTACAGTCGCCGTTTGCCAAACCGGGGGGCGGTGGCAGCAGCTCTGGCGACAGCACCGCACCTTCGGTGAGCGACATGACGCCGAATGGCACAACAGAAGGGGCATCGATCAATTTTTCTGCCACGGTCACGGATCCGAGCGGGGTCAAGTCGGTCACGTTGCTTGTACGGAAAGGCAACAGCCGTGAACAAAGCTTCGCGACATCGAGATCAGGCGACACCTACTCGGCGAGTCTTAACGGTTTCTCGGACGGTTCGTGGAGCTGGCGAATCAAAGCGACCGATAGAGCACGCAATACCGGGTACTCGTCGGCAGTTGGCTTTACAGTCAACACAAGCACCTCTGGCGGAGGCGGCGGTTCTGGAGGCGGTACTGCTACGGTCACGAACGCAGGATGGCAGGGTGGTGGCGTCGTTCAAAACGCTGCCGGGCGCATCTACTTTGAGATGCCTTCCAACAGTGGCTGGGCAGGCTATGTCTGTTCAGGGACTGTAGCCCAGGACGGCGTGACCGGTCGCTCAACGATCATTACCGCGGCCCATTGCGTCTACGATGATGTGAACAAGGTTTTTGCCAGGAATGTGCTGTTCATCCCGAATCAGGATGCGACCAGCGGCACGGGCACTGACCGGGACTGCGACAATGATCCTAAGGGCTGCTGGGTGCCGAATTTCGGTGCGGTTGACATCAATTGGACGACACGAAAGTGGCCGGACAACATTCCTTGGGATTACGCGTACTACGTCGTCGCTGATTCCGGCAAACACAGTGGTACTGCGGTGAATTCGGATGCTCTGGATGTCGCGGTCACTGCAATGGCGGTGAATTTCGCAGCGGCGCCGGTACTTGGGGACTATACGCATGCGCTTGGTTATTCCTACAGCGATGACCCCAACTTTATGTACTGCGCGCAGGGCGTTTCGACCGAAGGTAGCGATAACTGGTGGTTGAATGATTGCGACTTGTCCGGTGGATCATCCGGAGGGCCGTGGGTGCAGCCGATGGACAGCGGTACCGGCAATGGCCCGATCGTGTCCGTCAATTCCTGGGGTTACACGACCAGATCCGGGATGGCTGGTCCCAAACTGTTCGGAACGTCGGCGTCCTGTGTTTTTTCGGCAGCAACGTCGGCGAGTCTTTCCACCTCGGGTGGGGTTGTCGTCACCTGCCCATGAGGTCCCAAATGGCATGAAAAGAGGCGCCTTGGCGCCTCTTTTCATTTCCAGAGCAGCGGGTCGCGGTTCAGTTTCAGAACCTCGATCAGTTGATCAGGGATTCAGGTCGACGATGCCAGCCCGATCAGCATCGTCTACGGTTTTATTTTTCACCCTCAAGACGTCCCCACAATCCCCCCATCAATCGCAATCGTCTGCCCGACGACATATTCCCCTGCCCGCGAAGCCAGGAAGATCGCCAGACCGGCGATATCCTGCGGCGTGCCGACCCGCCCGCTCGGGTTGCGTGCGCCCACGCTGGCCCAGTCGACATTTTCGGTCTCGCCGCCGAAACCGACCCCGGTGCTCAGCATCCAGGTCGGGAACGGGCCCGGCGCAATCGCATTGAACAGGATGCGCTCGCCGGTCAGGTGGGCTGCGAGAAAGCGGGTCAGATGATGGACAGCGGCCTTCGAGGCGCCGTAGGAGAAGGTGTCGAAGATCGCGCTTTTCAAGCCATCGATCGAGCCGATGTTGATCACGCGCGCCGGCTCGCCGGTGGCGGCTGAGGCGCGCAGCAGCGGCAGCAGCTTCTGCGTCAGAAAGAACACGGCTTTGACGTTGGTGTCCATCACCTTGTCCCAGCCGACCTCGGGAAAGTTCTCCAGCTTTTCACCCCAGGCGGCGCCGGCATTGTTCACCAGGATGTCGAGGCGCTGCTCGCGCTCGGCCAGCCGGTCGGCCAGGCTCTGCACGCCTTCCATCTTGGACAGATCGGCCGGTAGCGCAATGCATTCGCCGCCGTAGGTCTGCATCAGACGCTTTGCGGTTTCCTCGCAGGCTGCGGCTTTGCGAGACGAGATATAGACCTTCGCGCCGGCCGACAGGTAGCCGGCCGCGATCATCTCGCCAAGGCCGCGCGAGCCGCCGGTCACCAGCGCCGTCTTGCCGCGGATTGAGAACAGATTGTCAAAGCTCGGGGTGTCGCTCATGCAGGGTGCTCCTTGTGAAGTCTTTTGGGTTGCTCGCGGCTGACATTGGCCTTGAAGTGCGTGACGCGGGTGCTTGCAGGCGCTGCCTCAGGACAATGCGCTTTCTGCGCTTTGACTCTGCCTCACGGCCTGCTGCGGGTCTTGCCGCTCTGTTTGGAGGATTCTGGCACAGCGTGGCTCGCGACCCACGATCACGGCGCGTCGATTGTTCTATGATCGCCCTCTTGCCGCCGGTCGCGCTTGTTACGCGGCCAGGAAAATTTTTGAACAGCCACTACGGAGCAGACAGCGATGGCCGATCATCTTCAGTTCTATATCGACGGACAGTGGGTTCAGCCCTCGGGCAGCCGGACCGAGGACGTCATCAACCCCGCCACCGAGCAGTCGATCGGACGCATCGCGATGGGCGAGAAGGCCGATGTGGATCGCGCAGTTGCCGCAGCGCGCAAGGCCTTCGAGACCTTCTCGCAGACCAGCCGCGAGGAACGCGTCGCGCTGCTCGAAAAGATCATTGCGCTGTACAAGGAGCGGATTCCCCAGTTTGCGGCCGCCGTCTCGCAGGAGATGGGTGCGCCGATCAAGCTGGCCAATGCCGCACAGGCTCCGTCGGGTCTGGGCCACTTCATGGCCACGCTGCGGGTGCTCAAGAGCTACGAATTTGAAGAAGACCTCGGCACTTCGCGGGTGATCCGCGAGCCGATCGGCGTGGTCGGCATGATCACGCCCTGGAACTGGCCGCTGAACCAGATCGCCTGCAAGGTCGCGCCCGCACTGGCTGCCGGTTGCACAATGGTGCTCAAGCCCTCCGAGGTGTCCCCGATCAACGCGATCCTGTTTGCACAGCTGATGCATGACGCCGGGGTGCCGGCCGGGGTGTTCAACCTGGTCAACGGTGACGGTCCGACCGTGGGTGCAGCGCTGTCGTCGCATCCGGACATCGACATGATGTCGTTCACCGGCTCCACGCGCGCCGGCATCGAAGTGGCCCGTGCTGCGGCCGGCACGGTCAAGCGCGTGGCGCAGGAACTGGGTGGCAAGTCGGCCAACATCATTCTGGACGACGCCGATTTCGAGAAGGTCATCAAGCGCGACATGTTCGGTATGTGCGTGAACTCGGGGCAGTCGTGTAACGCCGGTTCGCGGATGCTGGTACCCAAGGCGCGGATGGACGAGGCTGCCGCAATCGCCAAGGCCGCTGCCGAGCGCGTCAAGGTTGGGGACCCGGCCTCCGAGGAGACCGCAATGGGTCCGGTCGTCTCGAAGGCGCACTGGGGCAAGGTCCAGGGCCTGATCCAGAAGGGCATCGACGAAGGCGCACAGCTGGCCACTGGCGGCCCCGGTCTGCCGGACGGGCTCTCCGCTGGTTACTTCGTCAAGCCGACGGTGTTCTCGCATGTCACCAACGACATGACGATCGCCTGCGAGGAGATCTTCGGTCCGGTGATCGTCATCATTGGTTATGAGAATGAAGATGACGCAGTGCGCATTGCCAATGACACCGTCTACGGGTTGTCCGGCTATATCTCATCGGCCGATCCGGAGCGCGCCAAGCGCGTCGCGCGTCGCCTGCGGACCGGCAACGTGCACCTGAACGGCGCGCCGGTGGATTCGAATGCTCCGTTCGGCGGCTACAAGCAGTCGGGCAATGGCCGTGAGTGGGGTCGCTTCGGGTTCGAGGACTATCTCGAGGTCAAGGCGATCATGGGCTACAACCCCAAGCCGGCCGCCTGAGCGCGCCGGTATACGCATTGACATCGGCCCATCAACATGCGCCCCTGAGCGGAGTTCCGAACGGAGTTCCAAACGGGGTTCCAAGTGGAGTTTGTCACCCATGATCGATCATCTGGACCATCTGGTCCTGACCACCACCAATGAGTCTGCCTGCATTCATTTCTATACGCAGGTGCTGGGCATGAAGCTGGAATCATTCCCGGCCGGAGATCCGGGCGGGGTTGAGCGCCGGGCTTTCAGGTTCGGCGCTCAGAAGATCAATCTGCATGTGAAGGGGCGCGAGTTCGAACCCAGGGCCCATTTGCCGGTGCCCGGTTCGCAGGACCTGTGCTTCATCGCCAGTGTGCCGCTGGACGATGTCATTGCCCGCCTGAACGCGGAGCGGGTAGCGATTCTGGAGGGACCGGTGATGCGCACCGGCGCCACCGGGCGCATTCGCTCCGTGTATGTGCGCGATCCGGATCTGAATCTGATCGAGATTTCCGAACCGGCCTGAGAGGTTCAGGTCGGTTCCAGAGGCACCAGCTCTCAGCCTGCGGGCTGCTGAGTGAGGGTGGCCCACTCAGCCAGCCTGCTGCCTCAGGTCCGTGTTCCGATCTGTAAGTCCTGCAGCCCTTCAGCCCTTCAGCCCTTGAACCGGTCGTTTTTCGACGGTCCATTCGTGCATCGACCCGTCGTAAAGCTTCGTGTTCTTATTGCCCAGCACTTCGCTCATCACGAACCAGAGGCCGGCAGCCTGATGGCCGGTGTTGCAGTAGGAGATGGTCGGCGCGGTTTCCGAAATGCCCAGTTTGCCCAGAAGAGCCCGATAGGTGCCTGCGTCCAGAAAATAGGTGGCCCCGCCTGAATCCTTGGACATCAGCTCGGCCGCGGCCAGCTTGGAGCCGGCAATGTGGCCATACTCGCTGACGGACCCGCTCTTGGAAAGCCCGTAGTGCTGGGCGATCGGGCGCGCATCGACAAGCTGCGCCGCGCCGGCTGAAGCTTTCGCGGTTTCGTCGCTGGTGGCTAGCAGCTGCGGGCGCTCGGCGCCTGCGGCCCAGTTCCCGCCGGCCGGCTTCACCAGATCGGTGCTATAGGGCTTTTGCGCGGCCAGCCAGGCACTCGTGCCGCCGTTCAGGATGGCGACGCGGTCCTCACCGTAGTACTTCAGCTGCCAATAGACGCGGGCTGCTGTGTTCAGATCACCGATTGAGTCGCCGACCGGGACCAGCACAATCGCGTCGCCCTTGTTCACCCCCCATGAACGCACCAACTTTTCGAAATCGGCCTTTTCCGGGATCAGGTGTTTGATCTTCTTGCCGTCAATGACGCGCTCAGTCCGCACCTTCGAGAAATCAAGCCAGACCGAGCCGGGCAGGTGGCCACCGACTTCGACCAGCTTTTTTTTGCCGGACTTCTTGTCGGTGACGAACTGCGGCTTTTCCTTGAAATTGTCCGGATCCGGTCGGATCTCAAGCACCTTGACCTTGCTCAGGTTGTCGGCCAACCAGTTGACGTCGACCAGCGGACCGGGCAGATCGACCGCATAGGCGCCCTGCGCAACGAGCCACAAGGTAACCGCTGCAAGGGAAGCAAAAAGTCGTTTCATTTTTCGTACTCCGTTGAAAATCGGTTTTTATCGTTCAGGCGGTTCTCAGGCCCTGCCGTGCGCGCTGATGACCGGCGCGCACGGCAAGCGCATGTTCGATGGCCAGGATCTGTTTGTGCAGATCGATCCGGCATTGGCTGAGCACGTGGACTGAGCGGTCTTCAAGCACATGCGCCCGGGCTTTACTGGCCGTCTCGGCTGGACGGCGGTGCTGTCGTCTGATGATGTGCGCCTGGATCTTTGCATCGCGCCTGGCAAGCAGAAACTCGAGCTGTGGCCGAAATAAAGTTGGCAACGCGCTCAGCCAGCGATTGAGCGCCCGCGATGGTTTGCGGCCAGGCAGCTCGAAGCGTGAAGCGAGACGCAGCACGGCCGGTGCGGCGCGCCAGCTTTCGTCGGTGACCCAGCGATTGGTCGTGAACAGCCGGATCGGCTGCCCGAGTGCATCGAGCGAGACGCCCAGCAGATGCACAAAGCTGCGTCGCTCAAGCACCGGTGCGCGATGCGGACTGGCGAACAGATGAAAATGGCCGTGTTCGTCCGGTGCCCGCTCATCGGCTGAGTGGGCATGGTAGTAGGCAAGCCCGCCGCGTTCAGGCGCGAAGAGATCATCGGGCGGGTAGTGGGTCCATGCCTGGCACAGGGCCTGTTCGGGGGCTGCGCCGGGGGCCAGGGTTTCGGTCAGCACGGATCGGCCGCGCGCGGCGAGCGCCCGCATGGCCTGAATGACCTCGAATGCGGCCGCATGCATGGCGAGCAGTCGCGGTCTTGGGGTGTCCGCAAGACGGCGTGCCAGCTCAAGGCGTAGCGTTGGTTGCCGTTGTTCAGATTCCACGTTGAGCCCCAGAATGGCTCACTTCTTGCCCGGGGCGCAGGGGTTCTTGGCTTTGCGCTTCGGTGCACAGGGACTGCCAGGTGCACACGGGTTCTTGGCCTTTCTGGCAGGCGCGCAGGGGTTGGCGCTCTTTTTCTTCGGTGCACACGGATTCTGCGCCCGACTGCGGGCCGGGGCGCAGGGGTTGGAGGCGGCTTGAGCGGCAGGAACGACACCAAGTGCAGCGACGGCGATAGCGACCGCCGGCAGCATGCCGGACAGCCTGCGACCTGCGCGACGAATGCGGGACGATTTCGATTGCATCTGCGTTCTCCGGTGGGGGTTCGTCTGGTCTGTATGGTTCAAAATCGTATCCAGGTCGGGCTCACTGCCTAGGGATTGGCCGGCTGGTGGCGCTCGATCCGGCTGCCGACAATCCAGCCGCCGATGGCAACCACGATCAGCGCAAGCATCACGACCCAGGTCGGCAGGCCAAGCAACTGCGGCAGTGTCTGCGCCTCGGGCCCCTCGCCTGCCACGAGGAACTGCTCCAGCGAGGTATAAACGCCTGCGAACATCCAGGTACCGGCAATCAGGCCACCCAGAAAGGCCAGGGCATCCAGCTTGCCGCTGAACAGCGCCACCATCGAAGTGCCCGGGCAGTAGCCGCCGACCGCGAACCCCAGGCCGACCAGTGCGCCACCGGCCAGCACGGCCCACAGGTAAGTGGTGGGGGTATAGAGCTCGGCCGAATCGATGATGCCGGTCCACTCAAGCAGACTCAGTCCACCAGCTGCGACCAGAATGGCCGAGAACATCACCTTGAACACGGTCCAGTCGTTCAGGCGAAGCTGGGCGGTCAGTCTGCAGGGGCTTGAGAAGCCTGCGCGCTGCAGCACATAGCCAAAGCCAATGCCGCAGATCAGTCCGGTGATCATGCCGGAATCCATGAGCGGAAGGTTCATTGCCAGACCCTCTTGATCAGCAGGCTCGCGATGATGCCCATCACGAAGAACCCGCCCAGAAAGACAAAACCGGCGACCGCAAGCGTTGCGGACCCGGACAAGCCCATGCCGCTCGTGCATCCGGCGGCCAGACGGGCGCCGAAACCGGAGGCGATGCCACCGGTAACCGCCAGCAGCACACGACCGAGCGTCGAGGCGCGCCGCGCGCCGTCCACCTGTACGCGGAAGCTGCCGCTGACGATGGCTGCGATCAGGGCGCCGATTGCGACGCCGACAACCTGCCAGGTGATCCATGAGGACAACGGGTTGTAGCCCGCTTCGACCATGCCGCCCAGATAGGCGTTTGCTTCGATGGCAGCCGGAGCAACTTTCTGGCCGATGACGGCAGACAGTGCGGTCGTGAACCCGGTGGCACCCAGGCCATGCCCGGTCAGCAGGAAAGTCAGCAGGAGCACCAGGCCGAGGCTGATGCCCGCAAGCAGGGGCGGCCACGGGGGTCGCTCAGTGGGCGTGGAGATCTCGTTCATACGATTGCGTCCATTCGGAGAATGAAGACAGCGGAGCGAGTGGAAGTCGTTCCGCGACCTGAGGGGCAGATCGTTACGACGGTGAGTTGCCCCTATTACAGCAATTCATGCGCATACAATCATATGTCAGGTCGACCCTTGGTTTCAATGGTCTGACCAGGGAATTCAGTCCGAGCCGGTACTCATTGGCAGTGACGGATCAGAAGCCCATTCCTGCAGCGAGTTGTCATAGACGCTGACCTGTGGATAGCCCAGCAACGCGGTCAATGCGAATGCATCTCCGGTGGCCGCGATCCCGCCGCCGCAATAGGCCACGACCCGGGTGCTGGCGTCGACGCCACGTTGCGCAAAGAACTCACGTAATTGCGCAGTCGGCAGGAAGCAGCCCTGCGCGTCGAACAGGGCGGCCGCTGGTGCGTTGACGCTGCCCGTGATGTGGCCCGGACGCCCGTAGTGATAAGGGGCCGTGCCATCATGCTGGTCTGTTCTGAGGCAGTTGAGCACGACCGATGAGGTCTCGTTCAAGGCAGCCTCAACCTGCACGCGATCGCAGAACAGCGCACGCGGCTCGACCCGCAGCGTCGAGGCCTGCGGATAGCTCTGCGGGGTTCTGGACACGGGCCGCCCTTCTGCGATCCACTTGCCCAGGCCGCCGTCGAGCACGCTGGCCTGATCGAATCCAATTGAGCGCAGCATCCACCAGACGCGCGTTGCCCACCAGGCATCGCCAGCCGCGTAAAGCACCACGTGACAGCCGTCACCGACGCCTTTGGCCTTGAACATCTGTGCCAGGACGTCAGGGGGCGGCATCGTGAAGCGCAGCGGGTTGGACGCATCGGACAGATCCTGCTGCAACTCGATCAGCGCAGCGCCCGGAATGTGTCCCTGTGTCTGGTAGAGCTCCCGACCGGTCTCGACGCGGATCCGGTTACCCGGTTCCGGGTGCAGGAAGGTCGTGCAGTCAAAGATGCGGACTGCGGGATCGTTCAGGCGTTGTGCAAGTTCTTCACAGGAGATCAGCGGGTTCACGAAACTTCCTTGTCAGCTGGGTTGTCCACAATTCGGGAGCCACCGTGACAGCCTCAGGGCGTCTGGCCGTCCTCTGATCGGTCACGCGGGAACGAATCGTCCGACGGGGGCTCGGGTGGCAGCTGTGAAGGGTCTCGCGAAAGCATCGCGACCGCAAGCATGTGGGCCGAAACCGGCGCAGTCAGAAACAGGAACAGTGCGATCAGCAGCTCATGGGTGCTGATCTGCTCACCGTTCACGCTGAACCACAGTGCAGAGGCACCAAGGACGCAACCGACGCCGAGCGTGGTGGCCTTGGTCGGTCCGTGGGCACGACGAAAGAAGTCTGAAAGGCGCGCCAGTCCCCAGGATCCGATCAACGCAAAACCGGCCCCAAGCAGCACCAACAATGAGACCGTGAGATCGAGCCAGAGTGGCAGCGCGTGCTCGCTAATCATCGCAGCATGTCTCCGCGGGCAATGTAACGGGACAGCGCCACTGTGGCCACAAACCCGAGCATCGAGATGATCATCGCGGCCTCGAAATACGCGGTGCTGTGCAGGTGGATGCCGACCAGCACCAGCAGCGCCAGCGCATTGATGTACAAGGTATCGAGTGCCAGCAGGCGATCCGGCAGGCTGGGGCCGCGCAGCATGCGCCAAGTGTT
>JAURMJ010000113.1 GCA_030830765.1 Quisquiliibacterium sp. | reverse complement strand
GGTACCGACATCACCAAAGGGCAGCTGACCCCCGAGCGCAAGGCACAGATTTGCGAGGGCATCCCGCTGGCTCGTATCGGAGAGGCCAGCGATGTCGCCGGTGCCTGCCTGTACCTGGCCAGCGACCTGTCGAGCTACTGTACCGGCATTACCCTTGATGTGAATGGCGGCATGCTGATCCATTAATGACCGAGCCATGACAACAATCTCCTTCAGAAACGATCGCGTGCTGCCGTCACGCCAACAGGACCATGCCAATGACTGCCAATGAAGAGACGCTGAAACGTCTGGGACGCCATGCTTACCGGATCCGTCGCAACGCGCTGCTGATGGGCGAGATCCAGGGCCAGGGCTATATCGGCCAGGCGCTGGGCATTGCCGATGTGCTCGCGGTTGCCTACGGCCACGCGATGACATTCAAGGCTGATGATCCAGACTGGGAAGGTCGCGATCGTTTTCTGCTGTCACACGGTCATTACGCCATTGCTCATTACGCTGCCCTGATCGAGTTTGGCATCCTGCCGCCCGAAGAACTTGAGACCTACGGTTGCGACGATAGCCGCCTGCCGATGTCCGGTATGGCCAGTTACACGCCCGGTATGGAAATCTCCGGTGGCTCATTGGGCCAGGGGCTGGCGATCGGCGTCGGCATCGCGCTGGGCCTGAGGACCAAGCGCAATCCGGCCTTCGTCTATAACTCGATGTCCGACGGCGAACTCGACGAAGGCTCGACCTGGGAAGCAGCGATGGCAGCCGCCCATCATCAGCTGTCCAACCTGATCTGCCTGGTCGACATCAACAACGTCCAGGCCGACGGCCCGTCGGGCAAGGTCATGGGGTTTGAGCCGCTGGCTCAGAAATGGGAATCCTTCGGCTGGCATGTTCAGCGCATCAACGCCAACGATCTGCCTGCCGTGCTCGCGGCATTCGATAGGGCTCGCACGCTGGCCGAGCCGCGACCGCGCGTGATTCTGTGCGATACAAAAATGGCCAAGGGCGTCCCCTTCCTGGAGGCCCGCGAGCGCAATCACTTCCTGCGCGTTGATCCGCCTGAATGGCAGCAAGCGCTTCAGATCCTTGATCAATCGCAACCGGCGGAGGCCCAGTGATGAATACCGTCGCAGACAAGAAACCGCGCCTGACCACTTCGGCGATGATCGCTTCGATCGCCGGTGAAAACCAGCGCACCACGGCTGCTCCGTTCGGCAAGGCACTGGTGCAATACGCAGCAGACCGACCCGAGATCGTCGGACTGACTGCGGACCTGGCCAAGTACACCGACCTGCACCTGTTCGCGCAGGCCTATCCGGAGCGCTTTTTCCAGATGGGCATGGCCGAGCAGATTCTGATGGGTGCGGCCGGCGGCATGGCCAAGGAGGGCTTTGTGCCCTTTGCAACGACCTACGCTGTATTCGCCACGCGGCGTGCCTATGACTTCATCCATCAGGTGATCGCCGAAGAAAACCTGAATGTGAAGATCTGTTGTGCGCTGCCAGGACTGACGACCGGTTATGGTCCAAGCCACCAGGCCACCGAGGACATCGCAATGATGCGCGGCATTCCCGGCCTGACTATTGTCGACCCGTGCGATGCGCTGGATATCGAGCAGGCTGTTCCGCAGATCGCCGATCACAAGGGACCGGTCTACATGCGCCTGCTGCGCGGCAGTGTGCCGCTGGTCCTTGACGAGTACGAGTACAGCTTCGAGCTGGGCAAAGCGAAAATGGTCCGCGACGGCGCTGATGTGCTCGTGATCTCAAGCGGTCTGATGACGATGCGCGCAATCGAGACGGCAACGTTACTGGCCAAAGACAACATCAGCGTGGCCGTCCTGCATTGCCCGACGATCAAACCGCTGGACGAAGCGACGATCATCGATGCCGTGCGCGCGAAGTCCCGACTGGTTGTTGTTGCCGAGAATCACTCGGTGATCGGTGGCCTTGGAGAGTCGGTCGCCAGCGCGCTGATGCGTAACCATGTACAGCCGACCGGCTTCCAGATGGCTGGTCTGCCTGATGCGTTCCTGGATGCAGGTGCGCTGCCGACGCTGCATGACCGATACGGCATTTCGGTAGAAGCATTCGGCAATCGAATCAAGGACTGGCTGAAATAACGCCAGACCAGGCCGCTGGCTTTCCCAGTGGCCTGGTCTTTGATCGGCGCTCCTCAATCACTCGCCCTGACGGCCAGCGTGGCATTGCTCACCATGGCCGCTTTGGTCATCAGATCTCGGTCGCGAGCTCTTCGAGTTTCTTGCGCTCTTCGTTCACCTGATCGGCAACAGCTGCCGCTCGGCTCGCGGGTGCAGGTGTCCTGATCAGATGGTCAAAGGCAGACAGGCTTGCCTTGGCCCCCTCTCCCATCGAAATCACGATCTGCTTGTAGGGCGTTGTTGTTGCATCACCGGCCGCAAAAACCCCCGGGACTGAGGTCTGCCCACGAGCATCGACTTCGATCTCCCCGCGCGAACTCAAAGCAACGCTACCCTTAAGCCAGTCGGTATTCGGCAGCAGACCAATCTGCACGAAGATACCTTCCAGTGCGAGCCGGAGCTTGAGACCCGACGCCCGATCCTGGTATTCAAGGCCGGTCACCTGCTGCCCGTTCCCGAGCACCTCGGTAGTCAGTGCATTGAGGATCACAGTCACATTCGGCAGACTGGCCAGCTTGGATTGAAGCACCGCATCGGCACGCAGTTTCGTGTCGAATTCAATCAGCGTCACATGGCTGACGATTCCCGCCAGGTCGATTGCAGCCTCGACGCCCGAATTGCCACCACCGATCACGGCAACGCGCTTGCCCTTGAACAGCGGTCCGTCGCAATGCGGACAGAAGCAAACGCCCTTGGCCTTGTATTCCTTCTCGCCGGGCACGTTCATTTCCCGCCAGCGTGCGCCGGTCGCGAGGATCACGGTCCGCGCAGCCACTTCGGCACCATTTGCAAGACGCACGCGGGCTAGTCCGTCTTCGCCGGCCGGCTGCAGGGCCTCGGCCCGCTGCAGATTCATCACGTCGACTTCGTGATCCTTGACCAGGGATTCG
>JAURMJ010000011.1 GCA_030830765.1 Quisquiliibacterium sp. | reverse complement strand
GCGGCCAAGGGCGTCCGGCTGGCCGGTGTCGAGGCAATCGTGGCCGAGGGCTTTGAGCGCATTCACCGCACGAATCTGATCGGCATGGGCGTACTGCCGCTCGAGTTCCAAGCGGGCACGACGCGCAAGACATTGGGCATCGATGGCACCGAGACCTTCGATGTGATCGGCGAACGCACACCGCGCGCGACGCTGACGCTGGTCATTCATCGCAAGAACGGTGAAACGCTTGAAGTTCCGGTCACCTGTCGCCTGGACACGGCCGAGGAAGTGTCGATCTACGACGCCGGCGGCGTGCTGCAGCGCTTTGCGCAGGACTTCCTGGCTTCGAGCAAAGCTGCCTGACTGCATAGACCTGCTAGCTGACCCCCCCGCAATTATCGAAGCATGGTCCTGCCCGCAGGGCCGACCGCCACGCCGCATAAGGAATGACCATGGCCCATAAGCCGCAGATCAAGGTACCCGCCACCTACTTCCGGGGTGGCACCAGCAAAGGCGTGTTCTTTCGCCTGCAGGATCTTCCCGAGGCGGCACAAGTGCCGGGCAAGGCGCGCGATGCGCTGCTGATGCGCGTCATCGGCAGCCCGGACCCCTATGCCAAGCAGATCGACGGAATGGGCGGCGCCACATCGAGCACCAGCAAGACAGTCATCATTTCCAAGAGCTCGCGTCCGGATCATGATGTCGACTATCTGTTCGGGCAGGTATCGATTGATTCGGCGTTCGTTGACTGGAGCGGCAATTGCGGCAACCTGTCGTCCGCTGTCGGTCCGTTCTCGATCGCCGGCGGGCTGATCGATCCGGCGCGCATCCCGCAAAACGGCACCTGCACGGTGCGCATCTGGCAGGCCAATATCAGCAAGACGATCATCGCGCACGTGCCGATCACCAACGGTGAGGTGCAGGAAACCGGCGACTTCGAACTGGACGGCGTCACTTTCCCGGCTGCCGAAGTACAACTCGAATTTGTCGACCCGGCAGCTGAGGAAGACGGTGTTGGCGGTTCGATGTTCCCGACCGGCAATGTGATCGATGAGCTCGAGGTGCCTGGTGTCGGCAAGCTTCAGGCCACGATGATCAACGCCGGCATCCCGACGATCTTCGTCAATGCCGAGGCAATCGGTTACACCGGCACGGAGCTGCAGGATGCAATCAACGGTGATGCCAAGGCGATGGCGATGTTCGAGACCGTCCGCGCCCATGGCGCAGTGCGCATGGGTCTGATCAGCCACGTGGATGAGGCCGCCAAGCGGCAGCACACGCCGAAGGTGGCCTTTGTTGCACGCCCGGTCGATTACACAGCCTCAAGCGGTAAGCAGATCAAGGCTGCCGACATCGACCTGCTCGTTCGCGCCATGTCGATGGGCAAACTGCACCACGCGATGATGGGCACCGCTGCCGTCGCCATCGCCACCGCGGCTGCCATCCCGGGCACGCTGGTCAACCTGGCCGCAGGTGGCGGGAGCCGTAACGCCGTTCGTTTCGGCCATCCGTCAGGCACGCTGCGGGTCGGCGCCGAAGCCACCCAGGAAAACGGTGAATGGACCGTCAAGAAGGCGATCATGAGCCGCAGTGCGCGCGTGCTGATGGAAGGCTGGGTCCGAGTTCCGGGTGACACGTTCTGAGTCGTTGAAAGGCGCCTGTGCTCCCGGCGCCGTACACAGGGCGTCGATGGCGATCCGCGCAGATCCAGTGCCGAGTTGGGGCAACTCGGCGTCGATCTGGTTATCACACGCAGCGTCGAAGCGATCCGAAACAGACGCGCGCCATAGCGCGAAGTGGCTGAAACCCTTCGCCCGGGGAATCAACGCGGCGCCAACAGGTCGAAGACGCTCGCAAAATCCAGCGAGCCATGGCCGGCCTTGCTATGCAGATCAAACAGATTGCGAGCCAGCGCCCCCATCGGTACCGCTGCACCAACGCCCAGCGCATTTTCAACGGCAAGCCCCAGATCCTTGAGCATCAGGTCGACGCTGAAACCACCGGTATAGCCGCGGGCTGAGGGCACGTTTTCCATTGTCCCTGGGCACGGGTTGTAGTTATCGATGACCCAGTTGCGACCGGAGCTCTTTGAGATCACGTCAGACAATACTTTCGGATCCAGACCGTTGGCCAGACCCAGACGCAGCGCTTCACTGCTGCCAATCATCAGCATCCCGACCAGCATGTTGTTGCAGATCTTCACCGTCTGGCCGGCACCAGCGGTCCCTGCATGAAAAAGGTTCTTTCCCATGGCCTGCAGCAACGGGCGGGCCCGATCAACGTCCGCGGCCTCGCCACCGATCATGAAGGTCAGCGTCGCAGCCTGCGCACCGCCCGTCCCCCCGGAGACCGGCGCATCGATCATGCCCAATCCGCGCGCCTGCGCAGCGGCCGCAACCTCCCGCGAGACCTGCGGCGCAATCGTCGAGCAATCGATCAGCAGCGTTCCTGGCTGGACATGCGCGATCAATCCAGCCTCTCCGAGATAGACCGACTGGACATGACGCGAGGCCGGTAGCATCGTGATCACGATGTCAGCATGCGCAGCCGCGTCGTTTGCGCTTGCAGCAAGCTTGCCCCCGGCACTCGAAAAAGCCTCGCACTGCGCAGCGACCAGATCGAAACCGAGCACATCGAAACCCGCGCGCTGCAGGTTCAATGCCATAGGCAGCCCCATATTGCCCAGCCCGATGAACGCAATACTCATAGCTCTACTCCGTAAAATTCAGGGTCTTCCGTCATTGTGAACACGCCCTGACCGTCCATGGTTGGCAGCGTCAAAGCCCGTTGCTCTCGAGTGTCCAGCCCGCCCCTGAATCCTGGGCCAGGACATTTGCAAGCCACGGCAGCGTCTCATGCATCGCGGCTTCCAGGGTCCAGCAGGGATTGATGACGAACATACCACTGCCATGCAGACCGAGGCCGTCAGCTGATGGTCTTCTTACGGTCAAGCTGGCATGCAGCCAACGCAGATCAGTCATGTTGCTCAGCTTTCGCACCATCTCGAAAGAATCGCGCCGTTGCACTTGTGGATACCAGATCGCGAATGAGCCGGTCGCAAACCGGGTCAACGCGCCTTTCAGCGTAGAGACGACCTTCGAATAATCGCGCTTGTCTTCGTAGGAGGGATCGATCAGCACCAGACCGCGACGTGGTGGTGGTGGCAGCAGCGCCTGGACCGCCACGAAACCATCGGCCGCGTCAATCAGGGTCTTGCGTGTCGCACCTCCCCCTGCCTCCCCAATATTGCGCGCGAGCGCCAGGCTCTCGTTGCGATGAAATTCGAACAAGCGCAGCCGATCCTTATCGCGCAGGAAATGCAGTGCAATGAACGGTGACCCCGGGTAGTAGCGAAGCATTCCGTCCGGGTTCATCGAGCGCACGACGTCCAGATACTCGTTGACGGCATGCGGTGCATCGTTGCGACTCCAGAGCCGGGCGATCCCGTCAATGAATTCTCCCCGCTTACTGGCCCATTCACCATCCAGCGCGTAGACGCCAGCGCCCGCGTGCGTGTCAATGACCCAGTATGGAGTCGGTTTGGTTCCGAGGTAATCGAGAAGGTGGACCAGCACGATGTGCTTGAGCACGTCGGCATGGTTGGCAGCATGAAAAGCGTGTCGATAACTGAACAAGATCTGGACCTGTCCGCGCAGATGTGGGCTGCACGATGAGTGAATTATCCCGAAGTTCGGGTCTGCGCATTGTCGGTGATCGGCAGGTAGACCTTGATCGTGGTCCCGCGTCCGACAGCTGATTCAATCCTGACCGAACCGCCGAGTTGTCGTGCATAACCATAGACCATCGCCAGTCCGAGCCCCGTGCCTTTGCCCCGGGACTTGGTTGTAAAGAAGGGCTCGAAGGCTTTGGAGATCACATGCGGCGGCATCCCTGTGCCATTGTCCTTGACCCACAACACACCGTATTCACCCGCTGGTAGTTCCGGATCGGCGCCAACCATTTCACGGCTCGTTGAAATATCCAGCACCGGACTGTCTGGAGCTGCCGCCTGCATCGCGTCTCGGGCATTGATCACCAGGTTAAGCAGCACGTTGCCGAAGACACTGGCATCGCAGCGAACCGGAATGAGCCCAGGAACCAGAGCGATGTTCAATCGGATTGCCTTACCTGCCGATGTAACGATCAGCGGACGAGCCTCTTCGACCAGTGCGTTCAGATCCTCGCTGACAACCACCATCGGTTGCCGACGCGCAGCCGAGAGCAGCGACTGCGTGACCTTGGCGGCCTTGAGCGCCGCATCACGCGCCGTGTCCAGCCGCCTTCTCAACCCGTCGTCGGGTGGCAATCCGTCCTCAAGCAGATCCAGATTGCCGATCACCACCCCAAGGAGATTGTTGAAGTCATGCGCCAGACTGCCAGTCAGTTGTCCGATGGCTTCAAGCTTCTGAGACTGCAACGCCTGTTCTTCAGCAAGTTTTCTCTGCGTGATATCGCGAGAGACCGACAAGACAGTCGGTTCGGCACCGGGCCGCGCATCAACCGGCTTGCCAATCGCTTCAAGCCATCGAATCTTGCCGGGCATCGGTTCGATGCGAAATTCGATGGTCTGGGTCGTCCCCAGATTGAGCACTTTGTCGAATGCCTCCTGGACCCGCGCCTGATCCTCGGGCACGACCATCGAGAGTCTCGAACCCTGTTCCGGCGGCGGCCCCAGCGATCTGGAAATCGAGGGACTCTCAAACAGCACCCGACCGCGAGCATCCAGCAACTGGATGAAGTCTTCGGTGTTATCTGCCAATAAGCGGTACTGCGCCTCGCTTGCGGCAAGTTTTTCCTCGGCCACCCTGCGTTGTGAAACATCGCGAGCGACAACACTCCCGGCAAGCACCTCACCGTCGACGCTCAGCACCGGCTCCGCGTGAGCTTCGAGCCAGAGCACCTGACCGTTGGGGCGAATCACGCGATACTCGATCTGCTGAGCGGTTCCCTTGGTCAGCAGATCGCGAAGGCTGTTCTGGACGTGCTGCTGATCATCCGGATGAACATGCATGCCAACGGGTGTGCCACTGGCCATATCGATTTCGAAGATTCGATAGAAGGACGGGCTCACATACTGATACCGCCCGTCCGGCCCGATCAGCAAGAAGATGTCCTGCGTATTGTCTGCAAGTCGCCTGAAACGCTGTTCGCTCTCGCTCAGTTTTTCAATCCATTCGCGCCGCTCGCTGATGTCGCGACGCATCCAGATCACGCGTTCAGTCTTGCCGCTGGCATCTGGAACAGCGAACACAATCGCATCAACCCAGCGGATCTCGCCAGAGGGAAGGAGAAGGCGATACTCGACCCGCAGCGACCCTCCGTGCACCGTCAGGTATCGGAACTGTCTTGTGACGCGCTCCCTGTCATCGGGATGCGCGAGCGATCCAAACAGCGCGGGCTCTTCACTCCGCTGGTTTTCGTGTTCGCGCAGATGCCGGGTCGCTGGGTTGTCATAAACGGTCCGGCCTTGTGCATCCCAGATCGTGATGTAGTCGAGCGAGTTCTCGACAACCAGGCGATACAGGGTTTCGTCATGACTGGCCGTGGACGTCCCTGCGGTTTTCAAGATTGCCTCATCGTGATTGTCAGCGGATGATCCAGATGCCGATTCTTTCAAGAAATTTTTTCCAATCTTGGAACAAACCGAAGCGTCTAAAAAGCGATTGACATCCCGCTCACACGCGTCATTTTGCGTCAGATCAACGTACAGCCTAGTCGAATGAGCGCAGTCGGTCGAGTCTTTACATATTGACTGAAATCCCGATCAGGAGGACGAACAGTGTTCACTGCGATCCAACTGTTCGAGCGGGCAAGCCTCTG
>JAURMJ010000010.1 GCA_030830765.1 Quisquiliibacterium sp. | reverse complement strand
CAGCTCGAGCGGCAGAAACAACCTGGCCCCATCGCGCTGGACAAGCAACGCCACGTTGCGCGACGACTTGGCCAACTGCGCCTGCAGCTGCTCGATATCGCCGACCGGTTTCCCGTTCAGCGACAGGATCACATCACCCGGCTGAACCCCAGCCCGCGCAGCCGGCCCACTGACTTGCTCCACCAGCAGGCCACCGCCGACGCCGGCTTGCTGCTTTTCGGCCGGCTGCAGCGGCCGCACGGCCAGTCCCAGACGCCCTTGGCCGGGTGTCGCAGCATCGTCGGCTTCAGCAACCGGAGCCGGCAGTCTGCCCAATGTGGCCCGCAGTTCGATGCGTTTTCCATCGCGCAGGACCTGCAACCTGGCATCCGAGCCGGGACGCATCGCCGTAATCCGTGCCGGCAGATCCGCCGAGTGCTCGATCAGCTGTCCATCGAGGCCGAGAATCACATCACCGCTTCTAAGGCCCGCCTTCTGGGCCGGCCCCCCGGGCTCAACGCTGCTGACCAGCGCTCCGTGTGGCCGCGGCAGCTTGAACGCATTGGCCAGCGCCTGATCAAGTTCCTGAATCGTCACACCCAGACGAGCGCGCGTGACCTTGCCATGCTGAGCAAGCTCGTGCTGGATGCGGGTCGCCAGATCGATCGGAATCGCGAAAGACAATCCCTGATACCCGCCGCTGCGGGTGTAAATCTGCGAGTTGATGCCAACGACCTCGCCGCGCTCATTGAAGAGCGGTCCGCCAGAGTTGCCCGGATTGACTGCGACGTCGGTCTGAATGAACGGCACGTAGGTCTCGTCAGGCAGGCTGCGCGACTTGGCACTGACGATCCCTGAGGTCGCAGTGTTCTCAAAGCCAAACGGCGCACCGATGGCCAGCACTGGATCGCCAACCCGCAACTTGGTCGGATCCCCCAGCCGCACGGTGGGCAGATTGGTTGCCTCGATCCGGATCAGGGCCACATCGGTGCTGCGATCCACCCCAATCACCTTGGCATCGAATTCGCGTCGGTCAGTCAGCTTGACCCTGACCTGCTGCGCGTCGGCCACGACATGCGCATTGGTCAGAATCATCCCGTCGGCACTGACGATGAACCCCGAACCCTGGCCGCGGGCCGGGATCTGTGCGCCGGGTCCGCGCTGCGGGCCCGGGCCGAAGCGGCGAAAAAATTCCCACATGGGATCGCCAGGCTTCCCTTGTGGCCCCTTCTCGCGATCGACCGCAGGTTTCACCGCGCCAGAAACCCTGATGTGGACAACGGCAGGACCATTCTTCTCGACAATCGCTGCAAAGTCGGGCGCGATCCGCGGACCAATCGTGAGCTGATCGTCGGACACGAGATGAGCGCCGCGCGCTGTCTGCGGGACTGCGGACGAACTCGCAGCGCTTGGGGCACTGCTCGCCTTTGCAGGCTGAAGAACCGGAATTCCAGAGACGCTGAACCCTGCACCGATCGCGCCGGCCACGGCCACTGCGATCAGGGTTTTGGTGAATGCATTGCTCTTCATGCTGAACTCCCTTTCGGTTGAGTTGCGCCTCGGATTCGGCGCAGGGAGTCAGCTTAGAAAACGCAGCTTAAGAGAAGCTTAAGGGGGCGATTGCTGATCGCCTCGGGCTGCAAAACGGACCAGCACGGTCAGTCCACCGCCAGTCCGGTTGCGCAGGCTAACCGTCGCATTGTGACGATCTGCGATGCGTTGCACGATCGCCAGGCCAAGCCCACTGCCCCCTTCGACACTGCCTGCTGCCCGATAGAAGCGGTCAAAGACCCGATCAAGATCCTGCTGTGGAATGCCGGGTCCGCTATCGCTGACCTCAAGCAGCACATCGCCGCCGCGGCGCTGCAGACCGACATCGATCCTGCCACCTGCCGGTGTATGACGAATCGCGTTGTCAAGCAGATTCCCGATCAGGATCTGCAGTGCATGCTGATCGCCATCGATGAACTGAGCATCGGTTTCGAGCAGACCCAGGTCGATCTGCCCTGCACGTGCAACCGCCTCGCGTTGCACAAGGGCACCCGCGGCAATCTGCTTCAGGTCGACACGAGTCAATACAGGCAATTGTTCGCTGCCCGGTTCCTGCCGAGCCAGCGTCAGCAGTTGCTGAACAAGATGCGAAGCCCGTTGAACGCCGCGCTCCAGATCGGCCAGCGCCAGACGACGTTCTTCATCGTTGGCAGCCTTCTCGGCAAGATTGAGCTGCAGCTTCAAAGCGGCCAGCGGCGTACGCAATTCATGCGCCGCATCAGCGACGAAATCACGCTGCGCGGACAAGGCTGTTTCCAATCGGAGCAGCAGCCCGTTCAGCGACTGGGCCAGCGGTCTGATCTCATCGGGAAGACCCTGAATCCCGACCGGTTCCAGTGAAGCCGCATCGCGGGCACGCACTTCGCCGGCAATTCGCCGCACTGGCGCAAGGCTTCGCCCCACTGAGATCCAGATCAGCCAGGCAAGCAGCGGCAGCATCAGCGCCAGCGGCAGAACGGTCCGCAAAGCCATTTGTCGGGCCAGCTGTCGACGCGCGGAAATCGGCTGCGCCACCTGGACCACCGTCGCGCCGAGCTGTGCACTATAAAGGCGCCATTCACCGCGCGGGGTTGTGATTGTCGAGAACCCCAGCCGAACGATCCCGGGAAGATACGGACTGTCATGCGAACGGTAAATGCGCAGGCCATTGTGATCCCAGATCTGGATCACGACCTCATCGTCGACCCCAAGGCCAAACACTCTGGCGGCCGTCAGGGGCGCAAACGGCTGAGACGGCATCGATGCAGCCATCTGTTGCATCTGATAGTCAAACAGTTCATTAGCCTCTTCACGAGCTTGCAGGTAGACCAGACCTGCCGCGATGCCGATCGCGAGCAGCAGTCCGACTGATAACCAGCGAAGCAGCGTAGCCCGGATCGAATTGATCATCGCGCCGACTCCTTGTCCGACATCGTGTAACCGACGCCGCGAATCGTTTGGATTACATCGGCCCCCAGTTTGCGACGCAGCGCATGTACATGCACCTCAATCGCATTGCTGCCGACTTCCTCACCCCATCCGTACACGCGTTCTTCAAGCTGTGTGCGCGACAGGACCGTGTCCGGACGCTCGATCAGGGACAGCAGAACCGAAAACTCTCGCGCCGACAACTTGACTGCCTTGCCATCCACACTGACCTGATGACGTGCAGGGTCCACCGCAATGGCCCCAAGTCGCAGCACCGGATCAGCGCGACCGGCGCTGCGCCGAGCAAGCGCACGCACGCGTGCACTCAGTTCGTCCAGCGCAAACGGCTTGACCAGGTAGTCATCCGCCCCAGCATCCAGCCCGGCCACACGATCGGCGATTGAGTCGCGCGCGGTCATGATCAGCACCGGACCGCTGTTGCCCTGCGCGCGCATCGCCCTCAGCAATTGCAGACCATCGCCGCCAGGAAGGCCCAGGTCGAGCAGCACCAGATCATAGGCGGCACCCACCAGCGCCAGTCTGGCATCGCCCACAGTGCGCACCCAGTCCAATGCCAGACCTTCGGCGCGCAGGCCTTTGCGGACCGCTTCACCGATCATTGGATCATCTTCGACCAGCAGGATTCTCATCGAGGTAATGATAGGCGGTGAGAGCCGATTCAGCTGGCATGCCGCAGTGAGGCGAAATCAACAATCAGGCGGCAGTGAGGCGAGCGGCAGACCTAATCAAAAAGGGGCAAGGACTGACCAACACCGGAGGAAGTCGATGCTTTGGTCTGAGCCGTCTTGCCGCTGCCGCCTGCGGGGCTGCCTTCAGGGGCGCCTGCGACGCCGGGGATCAGCGCTGAGCGCGCCATCGTGCATGCATCATCTGCCGGTTCGGCTGCGTGCAAGGAGGTCGCCCCGAGCCTGTTCCGCTCGTCATTGGCCTGTTGCCCTGCCTTTGCAATCGGCGCCAGCGTCGAAGCCTTGACCCCCAGAAGACGCAGCCGACGCTCCAGGGGCGCGCGTTTCAGGCATTGGCCGGCCGCACGCCGGATCGCGGCTGCATCGGCGGTCCAGCCACCGAGCGTGTGATCACGCGTCACCGTGCTGAAGTCGTCATAGCGCAACTTGATGCCGATTGTGCGGGCCGCATAGCCTTTTCGCCCGAGATCCTGCGCGAGCTTCTCACACAGGTCCGTGAAGATTTTCGACAGCGATGAGCGATCCCGCCGGGCATGCAGATCACGCTCAAAGGTGGTCTCACGGCTGATCGACTTCGGTTCACTGTGCGTGATCACCGGTCGCTCATCACGACCATGCGCGGCCTCGTGCAGCCAGACCCCGTAACTGCGGCCGAACTGCGCGATCAGCCACTGCGGATCGGCTGCAGCCAGTTCGCCGATGGTCTGGATACCCAGCCCGCTGAGCTTGTCGAATGCCTTGGGCCCGATACCATTGATCCGGCTGGCCGATAAAGGCCAGATCCGCCGCTCGAGATCGGCCGCTTCGATGAGGGTCAAGCCATCGGGTTTATCCAGATCCGAGGCAATCTTGGACAGCAGTTTGTTCGGCGACAAACCGATCGAACAGCTCAGTCCGGTGGCAGCGTGCACCGCCTGCTTGATGCGCAGCGCGAGTTCACGGATCGGCTCCCCGTCGGTCAGACCGCTCAGATCGATATAGATTTCATCGATGCCGCGGTCCTCGATCACCGGAGCGATCGCTGCAACCGCCGTCTTGAACATTCTGGAGTAGCGACGATACTGCTCGAAGTCGGTGGGCAACAGAACAGCATCCGGACATTGCACTGCGGCTTTCATCAGCCCCATGCCCGAGTGCACCCCGAAGCGACGTGCCTCGTAGGTTGCGGTTGTGACCACCCCCCGTCCGACATAGTCCCGCAATCGGGCGAACGACTGATCGACCTGGTGAGATGCCGACAAAGTCTGTCCCTGTTGGTCGGAATCAGTCGGCTGCCTGCGTCCGCCTCCGATGACCACGGGCCGACCTCGCAACTGCGGATAACGCAGCAGTTCGACGGAGGCATAAAAAGCATCCATGTCCAGATGCGCAATCAATCTCCCAGCTGAACCTGCCGTGGGGCTGGGAAGATCGGGGTCAGGCATGTCGTTCAGACAGAGCGGTTCGCAAATCAGCAAGCCAGCATCGCAGACGTCGTTCAGGTTCGGATCTGACGCGCAAATTCGTCATCTGCTTCGATCCCCGATACACGAACAGCGGGATGCCGACCAACTTTCAGTTCAGATCATTCTCTGACGGGACAAGGATCCACATCAGCATGTAGAGCACACCGCCGATCCCGCCGACCAGCAGCCCGAGCGCAAAGAGCAGCCGCCAGATCCAGCTTTCGGTTCCGGTCAAGGTCCCAATGCCACCGCAGACGCCACCGATCCAGCGATCGGCAACCGAGCGTCGCAATCGGTCGACCCGAACCACCCGGGCAAGCCCCGGCGCTTTTTCATGCTGCCGATTCGGTGCCTCGATCAGTGCGGCTTTGGCGCGCAGGAATTCGTCCTCGTTCAGTGCGCCAGAGGCACGCAATGCCGCGAGACGCTCGAGCTCATCGACCATGCTCATTGCTTGTCTGCTCCGCTTGGGGAATCAGCAGAAATGATACCTCCGGCACGCCCCGCACAGGAAAGCCCACGTGCGACCTCCGGTCGCACGCCTGATGAGTAAGGAATGCGCGATCAGCGTGCGTTCGGGAAGAACAGCTGCTCGCCGCCGATCTTGTAGCTGGCAATGGCCTGCTGACCTTCGTTGGAAACAACCCAATCGGCGAACTGCTGAGCCAGATCCCTCTTGATGTGCGGATGCCGGGCCGGATTCACAACGATCACGCCGTACTGATTGAACAGGTGCTTATCGCCCTGCACCTGAATCTTCAGCTCAGCGCGATTTTTGAAGTTCAGCCAAGTGCCACGGTCAGTGATCGCGTAGGCATTCATCTGGGCCGCGACATTCAGCGTCGGCCCCATGCCGGAACCGGTTTCCCGATACCACTTGCCCGAGCCGGTCTTCGGATCGATGCCTGCCGCTTTCCAGAAACGCAGCTCAGCCGAATGCGTGCCACTCTTGTCACCCCGTGAGGCGAACGCGGCACCTGCCTTGGCGATCGCGGTCAAGGCTGCCGTGACCTCCTGTCCGCCCCCGCTCTTTGCAGGGTCGGATTTGGGACCGACGACAACGAAATCGTTGTACATCACATCACGGCGAGGCAGACCGAACCCATCGGCAACAAACTTTTCTTCACGGACTGTGTCATGCACAAACAAGATGTCGGCATCGCCCTTGCGCGCCGTGGCCAGCGCCTGGCCGGTGCCCTGCGCAACCACCCGCACGGCAATGCCGGTCTTTTTAGTGAACACCGGCAGCAACTGGCTGAAAAGCCCGGATTGTTCGGTCGACGTCGTCGAAGCCATGACGATGAATTTTTCCTCGGCGTGGGTCAGAGCCGGCAGCAGGCTGCCAGCGATAACAGCCACAGTGGCGCTCAGCAGACTGCGTCGAATCCACTTTCTTTTCTGGAACGATGCAATGTCCATTTCCCGGTGTCTCCTGTTGTTGAAATGAGTGCTGATCAGTCGAGCCACTGGCCAGCGAGGAATCGTGCGGCCTGCTCAGATCGGGGTTGATTGAAAAACTCCAGAGCAGGGGTGACTTCAAGCACCCGTCCGGCATGCATGAACACCACCAGCAGCGCAAGGCGCCTGGCCTGCGCAAGATCATGCGTTGTCATCAAGAATCCACGCCCCTGCTGCTGCATCTTGAGCAGATACCGCTCGAGGCTGGCGCCAGCTGCTGGATCGACGTTCGCGGTGGGCTCGTCGAGCAACAGGCAATCGGGCTGCAGGGCACTGGCCCGCGCAACGGCCAGGCGCTGCTGTTCGCCACCCGACAGACGACGCGCTGGACGATCAAGAACATAGTCAAGCCCGACATCCTCGATCGCTGAAATTGCGAGCGCACGACGCGAAGCCGCCGGAACGCCTGAGATGGCCAGCGCATGCTCGACATTCGCCAGGGCCGATCGACGCAGCATGACCGGCCGCTGAAAGACGAACCCGAAGCGCGGACTCACCTGCGGACTGCTTGCCGACATGCCGGTGATCTGCCCGGCGCTCAAAGGCACCAGGCCATGGATCGCCTGCAGCAGTGTTGTCTTGCCAGCTCCGTTCGGTCCCAGCACAACCGTGCGACCTGCCACCGGAAACAT
>JAURMJ010000112.1 GCA_030830765.1 Quisquiliibacterium sp. | reverse complement strand
CGTCTTGGCCACTTCCTGAATGGTCTGCACGCCGGTGGCCCCGGTGCCGACCACGCCAACCCGCTTGCCCTCAAAGCTCACCGGCTCATGCGGCCAGCGGGCTGTGTGCATCGATTGACCGGCGAAGGTCTCAATGCCCGCAATGCGCGGCAGCGTCGGCACCGTGAGTGCGCCCATCGCAGTCACGAGAAAGCGCGCATTCACAACGCTGCCATCCTCCAGCTCAACAGACCAGCAGCGCGCAGCCTCCTGCCAGCGCGCGGCCACCACGCGGGTGCCAAAGCGGATGTCACGGCGCAGATCGAGACGCTCGGCCACAAACTGGCAGTAGCGCAGGTTGTCCGGCTGCGGCGAGAAGTGTTCGGTCCACTCCCACTCCTGCAGGATTTCCTTGGAGAACGAGTAGCCGTAGCTCCAGCTCTCGGAGTCAAAGCGCGCGCCGGGGTAGCGGTTCCAGTACCAGGTGCCGCCGACATCGGAGCCGGCTTCAATCACCTGCACGCTCAGGCCAAGCTCGCGCACGCGGTGCAGCTGATACAGGCCCGAGAGGCCTGCGCCAATAATCAGGACATCAACATCCGGGGTCATGCCTCACCTTTCAAGAGTCACCTGATGGCCCGCGCGGGGGGCGGGCCATCCTGGTGCCTGATTGTGCGGTCAGCCTGCGATGTTGGGGGAAGCTTGGGGCGATCCTTTTGCGCTCTTCGGGCGCCCTGCCATCCATCTGCGGTTGCGCGGCCTGATACGGCTTATCCCCGAGAATGGTCGCCCGGTGCATCACCCGCCGGCACGGCGAACCCCCGAAGCCACGGGTCCAGGTGGGCGATATCAAATGTCCCAGAGTCGAACATCTGGATCATCTCGGCGTGAATCTGCATCGGCGCGCGCTGCAGCCGCCAGCCATTGATGCGCAGGAATACATCTGCAGCAGCAAAGGCAATTCGCTTGTTCCCATCCACAAAGGGATGGTTGATGGCCAAGCTCTCCAGCAGTGCCGCTGCTTCGGCCACGATGTCGTCGTAGTAACCCGTCTGCGGACGGAACAGCGCGGACTCCAGGGCGCCCGGATCGCGCACGCCCGTTGCGCCGCCATACCGTTTCATGAGCACCGTATGCATCCCCAACACGTCAGCAACGGTCAGGTAATCATGCTGCCCCATCGCTTATTTGGCCAGCTCACGGTACAGATGATCGAATTCATCCAGGCTGGATGCGAACGCGGTCATCACGTGTCGCCGCGGGGTCTCTTTCTGCTGCCGGTCGATGTAGTCACGCAGGGCCTCATCGAGTACCGCTTGAAACTGTCGCCCCTGATTCTCGGCAATGGTTCGCAGAGCCTGCAGCACCTCCGGGGCAGCTTGCGAGGAGAATTTTTCGCGCGTCGCAGTGGCCATGATCATCACCATCTTGATATATCTTGATGGATCATGATAAAGCAAGATGACTCGGCAAGCGAGTCATCCCTCTTAAAACGGCTTATCCCCAAGAATAGTCGCCCGGTGCATCACCCGCCGGTTCGGCATGTAATCGGCGGTGGCGTAGTGCTGCGTGAGCCGGTTATCCCAGAACGCAATGTCATGCAGCTTCCAGCGCCAGCGCACGGTGAACTCGGGCTTGGCGGTGTGCACGCGCAAAAAGCCCAGCAGCGCATCGCTCTCCTGCTTGGAGAGCTCAAGAATGCGGCTGGTGAAGCCCTCGCTCACGAACAAGCCGCGGCGCCCGCTGACCGGGTGCGTGCGAATCACCGGGTGCACCACCGGCGGATGTTTATCGCGCGCGGCCTCCCAGCGCACGCGCTCTTCGGGGGTGCGGGCAAAACGCCAGGCCGGGAAGGACTGCAGAAAATCATGCTCTGCGGTGAGCGGATCCAGCATTGCGCGCAGCGGCGCCGACAGTGCCTCGTAGGCGGCAATGCCGCTGGCCCACAGCGTATCGCCCCCGGCCGGCGGCAGCATCTGCGCCGACAGGATGGCGCCCATCGGCGGGTTTTCAATGAAGGTGACGTCGGTGTGCCAGTTGTCGTTATCCGGCGGGTTGTCGTTGGAGGTATCCAGAAGGATGATTTCTTCAACGTCCGGGTGCTGCGGATACACCGGATGGATATGCAGCTCGCCAAAGCGGGCAGCCAGGTCCCGCTGCTGACGGGCCGTGATCTGCTGACCTTCAAAGAACAGCACGTGATGCGCGAGCAGCGCATCGTGCATCTGCTTGTGCTGTGCGTCGTCGAGCGGACGGGCCAGATCGATGTCGGAGACCAGTGCGCCGATTGCCGGGCCAAGGGGCTTCACGTTCATGGGAAGGGTCCAGTCAAATGGGTGTCGACTGAGGGTTGTCGGGGAAGGGTAATTTTGCCTTTTGGATTGGCGTAAGTCGAATGAGGTTTAGGTTGGGCGTCGGCAGCGTTTCAACAACCTGCAGGCGCGCACTGAGCAACAGCTCTTCGATGACGTACTGACCTTGAACGGTATCCCCTTGGGCTGGAGCATCGATTACGGCCTGGAAGCCTG
>JAURMJ010000111.1 GCA_030830765.1 Quisquiliibacterium sp. | reverse complement strand
GCCCTGAATCCTGAGACGCAGGGCTTTCCGATGGTCAGCTCGGATCAGTGCGCCTCCAGTTCGATCGCCATCGATCGGAGCACACGGCTGACGCAAACGTAAAAGCTGGCCGTCAGCACGAGTTCAACGACTGCTGCTTCATCGAAATGTTGCTTCAGCGCCTGAACGGCCTCTTCGCTGGCTGCCGGCCCGGCAGTGACTTCATCGGCGATGCGCAGCACCGCCCGTTCGCGGTCGCTGAACAGCGATGACGTTTTCCATTCGGCCAGCGCGTCGATCTGTTGCTGCGAGACGCCGGCGGTCAGTGCCATCGGCACATGATGAACCCACTCGTATTCAGTCTGTGACACCTGCGCACCGCGCAGGATCAGCAGTTCGCGGATTGACCGTGGCGTGCTCGCATTCAAGCGCAAGGGCCAGGCAAAATCGAGCCAGGCACGCAGCATTTGCGGAGAATTTCCGAGGATCCGGTAAAGATTCGGGATCTCAATGCCTCGTGCTCGCACTTCCTCAAACATGGCGGCAAGCTGCGGGTCGGCCGGGCTGTCGGGTTGCATCGGAATTCGTGCCAAAACGTTCTCCTGTTGATGTTGTCGGTGCGCCGACCTGAAGCGTGAAGGTCGACAGCGTTTGAGTGATGGTCGGTAAGGCGCAGGCGGGCGCAAGCTTGAACCGTTGCGGATCTGCTGCTTAGCTAAAGGCTCGTCATACCGTCCGATCAGTCCTGATGCACGCGAATCAGCCGCTTGCCCAGGTTCTCTCCCCGGTACAAGCCCGCGATTGCATCCGGTGCGGACTCCAGACCTTCGAGAATGTCCTCCTGATGACGAATCCAGCCTTCGTGCACCCAGTGGCTCAACGCTGCCCGGGCCTGCGGGTAACGCGCCTGGTAGTCCAGCACGATGAACCCTTGCATCCTGGCCCGCTTGACCAGCAGATGTCGCTCAACGCGAGGGCCCTGCGGGAACGGGTCCCAGTTGCCGATCGACGCCGTGCCGCAGATCACGACGCGCGCGCCGACGCGCAGCCGGCTCAGAACCGCATCGCTGATCGCGCCCGAGGTGTTGTCGAAGTAAACGTCGATGCCTTCCGGACAGGCGGCATCCAGCGCGGCCTCCAGATTGCCGGCTTTGTAATCGATTGCTGCATCAAATCCGAAGGCATCGGTACATTGCGCGGTCTTGACTGGACCGCCGGCAATGCCCACCGCGCGGCAGCCCATCAGTTTTGCGATCTGTCCGACGCAGGATCCGACCGACCCGGCGGCAGTTGAGACAAGCACGGTTTCGCCAGGCTTCGGTTGCCCGACATCCAGCAGTCCGAAGTAGGCGGTCAACCCGTTCAGTCCGAGGACACCCAACCAGGCTGACAGGCGGATCCGGTCATCGGTGATGCGGGTATCCACGGCCGAGACCGGCACCGCGGCGTAATCCTGCCAGCCAAACCAGCCGCAGACCGCATCACCGGCTCGATAGTCGGGATGGCGCGATGCGATGACCTGGCCCGCGGCCAGTGATCGCATGACCCCACCGATCGGAACGGGTTCCGAGTAGTTGGCAGCGGCATTGACCCATCCGCGCATGGCCGGCTCAACGGACAGGAATTCATTACGCACCAGGATCTGGCCCTCTGCTGGTTCAGGCGCAGCCGTCTCAATGAGCTCGAAATGTTCAGCCTGAGGTATCCCCTGCGGACGAGCTTTCAGAACCACCTGGCGGTTGATTCGAGACGAGGCACTCATTTGCGAACTCCTGAATCAATGCTTTGATTCGCGATCCTGCGTCTCGCGGATGAAATCTCCATCCAGCACCGCATGATCCCGATTGGAGGACGCACCGGCTCGCCCGTGTGCGTCCCCTCTGCCTGGGTCGGCGCCACGATCTGCGGTGCCATCCCCGTAAGGACCTTGGCGCGCCTGCTGCTGCATCTGCGCATTCATCTGTTGCATCTGTTCACGCAACTGACGACGCACATCCCGGGTCTTCCACCAGAGCCAGGTGCCGACCAGAACTGCGACACCAAGCAGCACCGAAAAGATCACAACCGAGAACAACAGCGAGGCGACCAGGACGATCGCCCCGATTGCCGCCCCGATGATCCGTCCCAGCAGCCCGTTACCTGCCATCGGGCCCTGGTATCTGATTCGTGGATCATCGATCGGCATGCATTTCCCTCCGTGGCATTGTTCCTGGGTCGACAGGACATTTCGATCATACACATTGGGACGACACGTGTAGCATGCAGTGGCAGTCAATCACAGCAGCTTGAACCGGGTATACGCCATGAACACACGAGCAGACTCCGCCAGGATTACCAAGGTCACCGCCATCCCGCTTTCCTATCGTCTGCCTGAAGGCAAGACGGTCCGGCTCGGTGTCGGTGCGACCACCAAGCGCGACACGATCATCGTGCGCATCGAAACCGATCAGGGCGTAATCGGCTACGGCGAAGCCCACCCGGGACGCAGTCCGGGGGCTGTCGTCAGTCTTGTGAACAACACGCTTGCGCCGATGATCCGCGACATGGATGCCTGCGATGTTGTCGGCGTCTGGGCACGGGTCAACCGGATGCAGTTGTCCAGCCACGGTCTGGGCGCCGGGGCCGCACTGGCTCTGTCAGGCATCGATATGGCGCTGTGGGATATCCGCGGCAAGCTGGCCGGGATGCCGCTGTACCGTCTGCTCGGCGGCAGCAGGCGTCGCGTTCCGGCCTATGCAGGCGGCATCTCTCTGGGGTTCCAAGAGCCGGCCAGTCTGGTGGATGAAGCGCGCGAATATGTCGAACGTGGTTATCGCGCTGTCAAGCTTCGCCTTGGGGACAACGCGCGTGATGACGTGGCCCGTGTCCAGGCCGTCCGCGCGGGTCTGGGCAATGACATCGAAATCCTGACCGACGCAAACACCAATTACACGCTGGCCGATGCGCGGCGCGTGATTCCGGCGCTGGCTGAAGCACGAGTTGCCTGGCTCGAAGAACCTTTTGGCTGCAATGACTGGGGTGCTTATCGGGTGGCGGCTGGCATTTCATCAGTCCTGCCGATCGCAGCCGGTGAGAACCACTACACGCGCTATGACTTCGCGCGTCTGATCGAGGAGCGTTGCGTGCAGATTCTGCAACCGGATCTGTCCAAGACCGGAGGGATCACCGAAGGCATGCGGATTGCAGCGATAGCCTCGGCCTGGGGGCTGCCTGTGCATCCGCACAGCTCAGCCACCGGGCTCAATCATGCGGTCTCGATTCACTTTCTGGCCGCCGTGGACAATGGCGGCTACTTTGAGGCCTGCGTCTCGAAGTTCAATCCGCTGCGCGACATGTTCGGGACGGCCTTCGAGATCGGGGCTGACGGATGTGTGGAGCCGCCCGATGAACCTGGCATCGGCCTGCAGGTCGATGAGAAGATCTTCGAGCAATTTCCGGCGATCGATGGTCCCGGCTATGTCGTGAAGTTCTGAGATGGAAAAGGTCATCCAGGCGATCACCGTCTACGCGTTCCCGGTCCTGCTGGCGATTACGCTGCATGAGGCTGCGCACGGCTATGTGGCCAGGATGTTCGGCGACCCGACGGCCCATCAGGCCGGACGCATCACGCTCAATCCGCTGCGTCATATTGATCCGGTCGGGACGGTGCTCGTGCCGCTGATGATCCTGCTGCTGTCCTCGATCGGGGGCAGCGGCTTTCTGTTCGGCTGGGCCAAGCCGGTCCCGGTGGATTTTTCGCGCCTGCGCAATCCCAAGCGCGACATGATCTGGGTCGCTGCCGCGGGACCGGGTTCAAATCTGGTGATGGCGATTGGCTGGGCCCTGCTGCTCAAACTGCTGTTTGAATTTGATGTCCGTGAAACCTTCTTCCTGGAGATGGCCAAGGCCGGCATCTTCGTGAACATCGGCCTGATGGCACTGAACCTGCTGCCGGTGCCACCGCTGGATGGTGGCCGGATCATGGTCGGGCTGCTGCCGTACCGTCTGGCCTGGCAGTTCGCCCGGCTGGAGCGTTACGGCCTGTTCATCATTCTTGGGCTGATGGCAACAAACACGCTGTGGTTCTTTCTGTCGCCGTTCTATCGCCTGGGCATCGCAGTCGTCGACTGGTTTCTGTAAAGCGTCAGCAAGAAAGTTCTGCAGAAGCAAGTCCATTCGCAGATTGATGTCCTGATTGATTTCGGACGCTCTGAGCTCGGATGGCGCGTGTGCTGGGTGCGTGTGCTGGGCTCGGGTGCTGGGCTCGGGTGCTGGGCTCGGGTGCCTGCGGTGTGCAGCAGTGTTCAGGCGTAGATCGCGACGACCTGCTGGCTTCGGGCCGCAGGCAGTCCCTGCGGGGTCCAAAGCGTCGTCACCTGGTTTGCATACCCCTGACCATGCCCGGTCAACTCGGTATCAGCCCGCCACCAGTCTGGCCGCTGCACCTGCTGGCTTGGGGGCAGGAACTCAAGGGTCCAGGCCAGCGATGCCCCGAAGACTTTCGACCTGGCGGTCGACATGATGGGTGAGGGCATTGCATCGGCGAACAGGATGCACAACAGTTCACTGTTGACGGGGTTGCTGTTCAACTGCATCCAGATCCGGCTATGCAAGGTTGATCCTGCGCTCGCGGGCGGATCCCCCTCAGCCCAGCGCGAGCGGAAATGTTGAAAAAAGGCGGGTGTTCTTCCCGGTATGAAAGGCAGATCATCCAGCGCCTCAGCCGGACGCGTGGATGGCTGCGTCAGCGCAAAGGCGGCCAGCGAGTTTTCCCGGGAAAGGGCCAGCACGGCGCTGATCACACAGGCCGTCTCCCCGTTGGCACTGACGATTGCCTGAGCCTGGGTGACCGATTTTCCTGACCGCAGCGTCGTAACCTGCACCGCAGCCGGGCCGGCCGGTACCGAACCGACGAAGTTCACTTGCAGCGCGCGCAAAGCACGTTCTTCGCCCAACACATCCCGGATGGCACAGGCACCGATTGCAGCGACCAGTCCACCATAGGCGGTGACTCCTTGCTGCCAATCGTCGGGGATTTGAAACCGGACGGTCTGTCCGGAAATTTGTCGCGAGGCAATCAGGTCAGCGAATTGGGTCAGTGTGGTCATCAGAGTCAGCGAGGCGTGGCAGGGAGCGCTTGAGCGGATCAAAGTCGCTATTATGGTCTGACACCTTTCGATCGATCACTGCAGAAGAGTCATTGTGAATAGCGCTCCCAGATTGGCCGCCCGCCGGGTCGGCATCGATACCTACCGAGAAAACGTGGCCTACCTGCATCGTGATTGCGCGATCGTGCGGGCTGAAGGCTTTCAGGCGCTGGCCAAGGTGGATCTGTCGGTCGACGGTAATGGCCGTTCGATCGTTGCCGTCATCAATGTGGTGGACGACGATCGCATCGTTGCTCCGGGTGAGGTCGGATTATCCGAACAGGCCCATGAGCAGCTCGGGGCACCGGACGGGATGAGTATCGCGATTTCGCATGCCGAGCCTGCGGTTTCGCTGCAATGTCTGCATCGCAAGATCGCCGGTGAGCGTCTGGAGAAGGATGCGTGGCAGCTGATCGTCAACGATATTGCTTCGCGTCGCTACTCGAAGATTGAACTGGCTGCGTTCGTTGTTGCCACTTCCCAGTTTGAGCTCGACCGGGACGAAGTCGCATTCTTGACCGAAGCAATGACCGAGTCCGGACGCAAACTCGACTGGAAGGAAAGTCCGGTTGTCGACAAACACTGCATTGGCGGGATTCCCGGCAATCGCACATCCATGTTGGTCGTGCCGATCGTTGCTGCCCACGGCATGCTGATTCCAAAGACGTCGAGCCGGGCGATCACTTCGCCGTCTGGCACTGCCGACACGATGGAGGTGCTGGCGCAGGTCGAGCTCGATTTTGATCGGATGGCTGAGATTGCCCGCGGCCTGCGCGGCTGCCTGGCCCATGGCTCGGTGGCCAATTTGTCGCCGGCCGACGATGTGCTGATCTCTGTTGAGCGCCCGTTGCGCCTGGATTCGCCCGGTCAGATGGTTGCTTCAATTTTGTCCAAGAAGCGGGCTGCCGGGTCAACGCATATGGTGCTGGATATTCCTGTCGGTCCGTCGGCCAAGGTGCGCTCAATGAGCGAGGCCCAGCGTCTGAAGAAGCTGTTTCAGTACGTTGCACGTCATATTGGCCTGACGCTTGATGCAGTGATCAGTGATGGCCGCCAGCCGATTGGCAATGGCATCGGTCCGGTCCTGGAAGCGCGCGATGTGATGCAGGTACTGAATGGCGACCCTGCATCCCCTGCCGATCTGCGCCAGAAGTCGCTGCTCCGGGCCGAT
>JAURMJ010000110.1 GCA_030830765.1 Quisquiliibacterium sp. | reverse complement strand
TGCACAGGACAAGTACTCACGGGTCGCCGCGGAGACACTTTGCAACACCGGACTGGTGGTGCTGGCCGGTGAAATCACCACGAATGCGATCGTTGACTACCAGCAGGTTGCCCGAGACACGATCCGCCGGATCGGGTACGACAACACCGAGTACGGCATCGATTACAAGGGTTGCGCGGTGCTGGTCGCCTACGACCGCCAGAGCCAGGACATCGCACAGGGGGTCAACGAAGGTACAGGCCTTGATCTTGAACAAGGCGCTGGCGATCAGGGCCTGATGTTCGGCTATGCCTGCGACGAGACCCCGGATCTGATGCCGGCAGCAATCTATTACGCCCACCGACTTGTCGAGCGTCAGGCCGAGTTGCGTAAGGACGGGCGTCTGCCCTGGCTGCGCCCCGACGCCAAATCACAGGTCACACTGCGTTATGTCGATGGGCGCCCGGAATCAATCGACACTGTGGTCATCTCGACCCAGCATTCCCCGGATGTTGCCTATGAAACGCTGCGCGAAGCGGTCATCGAAGACATCATCAAGCCGATCCTCCCGAAGGATCTGGTCAAAGGCGAAATCCGCTACCTGATTAATCCGACCGGACGCTTTGTGGTCGGCGGCCCGCAAGGTGACTGCGGCCTGACCGGTCGCAAGATCATCGTCGACACCTACGGCGGCGCAGCGCCGCATGGCGGCGGCGCCTTCTCGGGCAAGGATCCGTCCAAAGTCGACCGCTCTGCCGCTTACGCCGCGCGCTACGTCGCCAAGAACATCGTCGCGGCCGGTCTGGCGAGCCGCTGCACCGTGCAGGTGTCCTATGCAATCGGCATTGCGCGCCCGACCTCGGTCATGGTCACCACCGATGGCACAGGCAAGATCAGCGACGAAAAACTGTCCGCGCTGGTCCAGGAGCATTTCGACCTGCGCCCGAAAGGCATAGTGCAGATGCTTGACCTGCTGCGGCCGATCTATCAAAAGACCGCGGCCTATGGACACTTCGGACGTGACGAGCCTGAGTTCACTTGGGAGAAGACTGACAAGGCAGCTGAGCTGAAGTCGGCAGCAGGCATCTGACCCAATGATCAGGTTTTCTTCGCTGTCCTCAGGGTGACAGGCGTTCGCGCTTCCAACTGCCATCGGCCTGCAGCCGGTAGGCAATCCGGTCATGCAGGCGCGATGGCCGCCCCTGCCAGAACTCCCAGTAATCAGGGCGCAGGCGATAACCGCCCCAGTGGGGCGGGCGCGGCGGATTCAAGCCATATTTCAGACCGTACTCGGCCGCTCGCGCAACCAGCACTGCACGGGAACTGACCGGCTGGCTCTGCTCGGAGGCCCAGGCGCCGATTCGCGAGGCCAACGGGCGAGTGCTGTAGTACTCGTCAGACAGGGCGGATTCGACTTTCTCGACCTGCCCTTCAATGCGCACGACTCGCTCCAGCTCGACCCAGTGGAACTGCAAAGCCGCATGGGAATTGGCCTCAAGTTCCCGCCCCTTGCGGCTTTGGTAATTCGTGTACCAGACCGGGCCGCGTTCGTCGAAGCCCTTGATCAGAACAATCCGTGTCGATGGCCGGCCGTCTTCGCCCACTGTGGCCAGTGTCATTGCATTCGGTTCGGGAACATTCGACGTCAACACCTGATCAAACCACTCGCGAAACTGCTGCAGGGGTTCGTTGTGCGGGGAGTCATCAGGGAGCTCACCCTGCTCGTAGCTCTTACGCATGTCGGAGAGATTTTTCATCGCTGCAGTTTAATCCTTGGAGGCAAAGCCAAGCAGCAGCCACCGGCATTTCGTCGGCCCTTCGGGCAACCGAAAGCGATTCGGTTAAAATACAGGGCTACCCGAGGAGCGCTGCAACGGCCCGCCGGTCCACACCGGTCAACCGCCAGGCTCGGGTCAATTCCAGCTGCAACCGCGCTCGTTGAACCGTGACCCGATCACGGGGAACGAGCCTGCCGAGCCCTTCGGTTCTCTTTCGCCGCCCTCGGGTCACTCATTCATCAGGAGTGACCATGTCTGCAGTACCGAAACAAGAGTTCAACGATTTCAAAGTGGCCGATATGAGCCTTGCGGCCTGGGGGCGCAAGGAAATCGCGATCGCCGAGACCGAGATGCCCGGGCTGATGGCAATTCGCGCCGAGTACGCGGCCAGTCAGCCGCTGGCGGGCGCCCGGATCACCGGCTCGCTGCACATGACGATCCAGACCGCAGTGCTGATCGAAACGCTGCAGGCACTTGGCGCACAGGTGCGCTGGGCCTCATGCAATATTTTCTCGACGCAGGATCATGCCGCTGCCGCCATCGCAGCAGCCGGCACCCCGGTATTTGCTTACAAGGGCGAGACGCTGGCCGAGTACTGGGACTACACACACAGGATTTTTGACTGGGCCGATGGCGGCACCTCGAACATGATCCTGGATGACGGCGGCGACGCAACCTTGCTGCTCCATCTGGGCGCCAAGGCTGAGAAGGATCCGTCTGTGCTGTCCAATCCGGGGAGCGAGGAAGAGGTCACGCTGTTCGATTCGATCCGCGCGCGCCTGAAGTCGCATCCCGGTTGGTATGCGCGTCAGCTGGCCTCGATCATCGGCGTCACCGAGGAGACCACCACGGGCGTCAAGCGCCTTTACCAGATGTCGGCTACCGGCGAACTGGCAATGCGTGCGATCAACGTCAATGACTCAGTCACCAAGAGCAAGTTCGACAATCTGTATGGATGCCGCGAGTCACTTGTCGACGGCATCAAACGCGCAACCGATGTAATGATTGCCGGCAAGGTTGCCGTCGTCGCCGGCTACGGTGACGTCGGCAAGGGCTCGGCTCAGGCGCTGCGCGCACTGTCTGCTCAAGTCTGGATCACCGAGATCGATCCGATCTGCGCGCTGCAGGCCGCGATGGAGGGATATCGCGTGGTCACCATGGACTACGCAGCGGACAAGGCCGACATCTTCGTGACCGCAACCGGCAACAAGGACGTGATCACGCGCGCGCACATGGCGCGGATGAAGGATCAGGCAATCGTCTGCAACATCGGACACTTTGATAACGAGATCGATGTCGCATCGCTGAAAGACTGCACCTGGGAGGAGATCAAGCCGCAGGTCGATCATGTGATCTTCCCGGATGGCAAACGGATCATCATGCTGGCCCAGGGTCGCCTGGTGAACCTGGGCTGTGCGACCGGCCATCCGTCGTACGTGATGAGCTCTTCCTTCGCCAATCAGACCATTGCGCAGATTGAGCTGTGGACCCACAAGGACTTTTACGAGCAAGGCAAGGTCTATGTGTTGCCCAAGCATCTCGATGAGAAGGTCGCACGCCTGCAACTGAGCAAGTTGGGCGCCATGCTGACCGAACTGACTCCGGATCAGGCGTCCTACATCGGCGTCCCGCCAGAGGGCCCCTACAAGGGCGATGCCTACCGCTACTGATCCGTTTCGTCACGACCCACTGACAGGCGTCGGCCGCAAGCCGACGCCTGCCAACCAATGACCGACCTGACCGTTCGAAACACACGTGAGACCGATATTCCTGCGCTGATTGACCTGCAGCGCAGGGTCTATCCGACGATCGCCCCCTGGACCGAGTCACGCGTGCGCCAGCAACTTGACGTTTTTCCGCAGGGACAGTTCCTTGCGCTGTATGGCGAACGAGTCGTCGGTTGCGCAAGCTCAATGGTGATCCGCTGGGACGAATGGAGCACGGAGCACACCTGGAAAGAGATCACGACCAGCGGCACTTTCGATAACCACGACCCTGATGGCCGCACTCTCTACGGCGCTGAAGTCTTCGTTGATCCGAAGCTGCGTGGTCGACGGGTCGGGCATCGGCTCTATGAGGCACGCAGAGGACTCTGCAGGCGTGCAAACCTGCGCAGAATCATCGCTTGCGGCCGCCTGCCGGGGTATCACCACTATGCGCAGCAGATATCAGCGGAAACCTATGCCAAGAAAGTGGTTTGGGGCGATATCAACGACCCGGTACTGAGCTTTCAACTGAGCGAAGGCTTTCGTTATTGCGGAGTGATCGAAGGCTACCTGCCCGAAGATGCTGAATCGTGCTCAGCGGCATCGCTGATCGTCTGGATCAACCCGCACTTCGACTCATCCCGCCCGACCTGGGCCATCGCCAAGGTGCAGGATCCGTGATGAGTATCCGAATCGACGCTGTGCAGGATCTGCTTCGGCCGATCGAGGCGATCAACGCAAGGGCGTCTGCAAAAACACGGTTGAAGTCGTGCGCGTAGCCGGTCAGCGCCGCGCAAATCCAGCCCCGAGCCTCCGGTGCTCGGTCAGGAGAATCTCTAAATGAAAATTGCAATCATTGGCGCCGGCGGCATCGGCGGTTACTTCGGCGGCAGGCTCGCAGCCGCCGGCCAGAACGTGCACTACGTTGTGCGCAGTCGAACACTGGCCGTGCTGCGCGAACGCGGCTTGACCATCGAGAGCCCGGTCACCCCACTGCATCTGCCCAGCGTACAGGCCACAGACGATCCGGCAAGCATCGGACCGGCGGATATCGTGATGTTCGCAGTCAAGCTGCCCGACGCGCAGGAGGCGGCCAAGCTGCTGCCTGCGCTGATCGGACCGAACACTGTCGTGATCCCGTTCCAGAACGGTGTCGAATCGGCGCAGATTCTTGCGCAGACCCTTCCGCGCGAAAAAATCGCCAGCGGAATTGCTTACATCCCGGCAGCGCTGCGCGAACCGGGCGTCGTGATTCACGGCGGCGCATTCGCAAAATTACGCTTCGGTGCGCTTAACCCAGCCCAGGGCCCCGCGCTGCAAGCATTTGCGCAGGCCTGCCAAACCAGCGGCATCGATGGCGATATCGTCGCTGACATCAAGCGCGAAACCTGGGAGAAGTTTGTCTTCCTGGTTGGCTTGTCTGCGATGACAGCGGTCACGCGCAAGCCAATCGGTGTGATCCGTATCGATGCCGACATGCGCGAAACCTTGCAGGCCGTGATGTTGGAAACCTTTACGGTCGGGCAGGCCGAAGGCGCTGGCCTGCCGACCGACTTTGTCGCGAACCGGATGGCCTTCGTCGACACGCTGCCCGAGACGATGCAGGCCTCGATGCTGCACGATCTGCAGGCCGGCAAGCCGCTCGAGCTGCCCTGGCTGTCCGGCGCAGTCGTCCGGCTTGCGCATCGACACAGCATTTCAACGCCGGTGAATCGCACAATCGTTGCAGCCTTGAAGCCCTACATCCAGGGCAACAACACCTGAGCAATCAATTGCGAGCTGATCAACCGCTGGTCGTCCAGGGCCTGGCCTCTTCACGCACGCTTGCGCGTCGTCTGATCGAGGCCGGACGCGTTCACGTGGATGCGATTCCGATTACCCGGCCGGCCGAATCACTACCCGAGGCTGCGCGACTGACAGTGCTGCCCGGCGACGAGGATCGCTATGTCTCGCGCGGCGGCCTGAAGCTGGCTGGTGCCTTGCAGCAGGCAGGACTGGATGTCACCGGATCCATTTGTCTGGATGTTGGCCAGTCAACAGGCGGGTTCACTGATTGCCTGCTGCAGGCCGGCGCAGCCCGCGTCGTCGGCGTCGATGTAGGGCACAACCAGCTGAATTCCGCTTTGCGCGACCATCCTTTGGTCACCGCGCTGGAAGGCATCAACGCTCGGGCGATCGAGCGACAGATGCTGGGTGATGCAATGCCTGCCGCGGGGTTTGATCTGATTGTGATCGACGTGTCGTTTATTTCTCTGACGCTGGTACTGCCCAGCCTGGCAGCGCTGGCAGCACAGCATGCCCGACTGATCGCACTGGTGAAGCCGCAATTCGAAGTCGGACGCGCCGGCCTGGACTCACGCGGGATCGTCCGCACCCCGAAACTGTATCCGCAGGTGCAACAGAGCGTCAGTGCCTGTGTGCAACAGCACGGCTGGCACCTGCAGGCCTGGTTTGAATCGCCAATCAGAGGTGGCGACGGCAATCAGGAATTCTTCATTCATGCAGTGCGGGCTGATGCATGCCCGTCGGCATTCAACCCGATATCCCTGAATAATCAGGCCACATCATGAGCATCAACGTAAGTTTCGAGTTCTTCCCCCCGAACACACCTCAAGGCGCCGCCAAACTGCAAGCAACCCGCGCGGCGCTGGCCGATGTGCAGCCTGAATTCTTCAGCGTCACCTATGGGGCCGGCGGCGCGACACGCGAAAAAACGCTGGATACCGTACTGGAAATCACCCACGAAGGCCGCGAGGTGGCGCCACACATTTCATGCATCGGAGCATCCCGCCAAACCATCCGGGACCTGCTGACGCTGTACCACGAGCGCGGGATCCGCCGCCTGGTCGCGCTGCGTGGGGATCTACCGTCGGGCATGATGAACCATGGCGAGTTCCGGTATGCCAATGAGCTGGTGGAATTCATCCGCGATGAAACTGGCGACTGGTTCCACATTGAGGTCGCCGCCTATCCCGAGATGCATCCGCAGGCTCGTTCGCCGGCGCAGGATCTTGAAGCCTTCGTGCGCAAGGTGCACGCCGGCGCCAACTCGGCAATCACCCAATACTTTTTCAACGCCGACGCATTCCTGCGCTTCAGGGACGCAGTCTGCGCTGCCGGTATCACGATCCCGATCGTGCCAGGCATCATGCCAATCACCAACTACACGCAGCTGGCGCGCTTTTCGGAATCCTGCGGTGCCGAGATTCCGCGCTGGGCCCGCGTTACATTGGCCAGCTTCGGGGACGACCGGGATGCGATCCGACGTTTCGGATTCGACGTCGTCAGTGCGCTATGCAGACGACTGGTCACCGAAGGGGTTCCGGCACTGCACTTCTACACGCTGAATCAAGCGTCCCCGAGTCTGGAGCTGTGGCAGGCGGCACGCAGCTGATGGGTGCAGGAGCGTTTCTGACCAAGCCGCTCTGCCCCTGAAGATCCGCGCCTGCAGCGCAAGCCCGCGCTCAACGACGGCAAAGCAAGCCTGCTTCAGTCACGATCCACTCCAGTGGCAGATCATGATGCTGCGCATCGAAATTCTCGATTTCGCAGATCCCGTAAGCGACTCCAATCGTGGCTACACCGGCGAGTTGCTCAAGCGTGCGATCGTAATATCCGCCCCCATAACCCAGCCGATGGCACTGCAGATCGAATCCCAGGCAGGGCAGGATGAGTAATTGAGGCCGCTGCGGATCCTGCGCCTGGAGGTGCAGCGTTCCGAACGGACCCTGCTGCAGCGCAGCCTCAGGGGACCAGCGGTCAAACTGCAGAGGCGCATCGGGCTGCGCGACTCGCGGCAGTGCGATGACGAACCCCTGGTCATGCAACTGAACGAGCAATGGGCGAAGATCCGGCTCGCCAGACAACGGCCAGTAGGCGGCCAGCACGCGAATATCGAGACTCTTGAGCACGCCGGCAAGGCGTTCGCGAATTGTCAGGTCAGCCTGTGTACGTTGCTGTTCATTCAGCATCGATCGGCGCGCGCGCAGAGCGATTCTCGCCGCGACTCGATCCGATGCATCGACTGGTGCGCATGCTATCTTAGATAACGATGTCTCTTTCACGCTTGCTGTCCGTTGTACTTCTTGGGCTGATTTTAGGCGTTGGTGCCAGCCAGGCCGCGCCGAGCAAGCGAGCCCCGCAAAAAAAACAGGCCAGCCTGACGGCCGACGAGACCTTCGTGCTGGCCCGAAACGCCGCCGTTCGCTCCGATGCGGCCAAACTTGACTCGCTCGCCGGCAAGCTCACAACTCATCCCCTGCACGAATACGTCGATTACTGGCAGCTGCGTCTACGCCTGCTGCCGGTGCGTGACCGCAATGGCGATGCCCTGGGCAGCGACGGTCGCCAGGATGATCGGGTCCGCAGGTTTCTTGATCACCATGACGGCAAGCTGGTTGCCGACCTGCTTCGCCGCGACTGGATGCTCGACCTGGGACGACGCGGCGAATGGCAGGAGCTGATCGCGCAATATGACCGCTGGCTGGCCCGTGACGATTCGCGCGCCGACTGCTACTACTGGCTGGCTTTGCACCGAAACCGGCAAACACTGCCGGCACAGGCTCAGGAGCGGCTTTTTGCGCCGAAGGATCTTGGCGACGGCTGCCTGGAACTTCTGATCGCCATGGCCGAAGCCGGCGACCTGAGTGACGAGCAACTGTGGCAACGGCTGAAGATTTCTCTGGAAATCGGCGCCCTGGGTTCCGTGCGTCGGATCGGTGCGCTGATCGGTCTTCGGGCCGGCGCGCTCAAGGGTGCGCTCGACCAACCCGAAAAATCGCTCGCCCGCGGCTTGGACAAACGACTTCATGTGATTGCCGCAGTTCAGCTTTCCCGCAAGGATCCAGAGCGCATGGATGCAAAGCGCGATGTGATCGGCTCCCTGCCCAGAGAGGAGCGGGACTTTGTGATCTCACAGATTGCTGCGCAGTCGATGCGCCGACTGCTGCCGCAATCACTGCAACTGGCTCGTGAGGCCATTGGCGCCCGCGCATCCGATGAAACCTGGCCCTGGCTTGCCCGCGCCGCCCTGCGCCATGGCGACTGGGCTCTGCTTCACGCAGTCTACGAAAGCATGGGAACGACGAGCCGAAATGATCCGGCCTGGATCTATTGGCATGCTCGCGCCGACCGTGAACTGGGTCGACCGAACGAGGCAACCGACCAGTTGCGCTCGATTGCGGGGCAGACAAATTTCTACGGCATGCTGGCCGCCGAGGAACTGGGCGAACTCTTCTACCCTCCCAAGCCCCCGCCCCGTCCGACGCCGCAGGAACTCGCGCAGGCCGAAAACAATCCGGGTCTCAAACGCGCAATCCGCTTCTACGATCTTGGACTTCGCAACGAAGGCAATCGTGAATGGAATTTCCAGCTGCGTGTCATGAATGACCGGCAATTGATTGCAGCCGCAGAATTCGCATGCCGGCGCGAATTGCTCGACCGCTGCGTCAACACGGCCGATCGCACCCAGTCGGAACACGACTTTGCGCTTCGCTACATCACGCCATTCAGGGATCGACTCACCCCGCTGGCCGAAGAGCATGACCTGGATCCCGCCTGGATCTACGGCTTGATCCGCCAGGAATCCCGCTTCTTGCGCTCGGCGCGGTCATCGGCCAGCGCACAGGGGCTGATGCAGATCATTCCACCGACCGGCAAATGGATCGCGCGCAAACTTGGCGTCAAAGACTTTCGTGTCGAACAGCTCAATGAACTCAATACCAACCTACGCTTTGGCACCTTCTACCTGAAGACGGTCTACGAAGGTCTGGACGGCTCGGCGGTGCTGGCGTCAGCCGGTTACAACGCCGGGCCGGGTCGACCTCGACGCTGGCGAAACACCTTGCCCGGTGCAGTCGAGGGCGCACGGTTTGCAGAGCTGATTCCGTTTAACGAGACCCGTGATTATGTGCAGAAGGTCCTCTCGAACGCCACGGTCTATGCCGCGCTGCTAAGCGGTCAGCCGCAGTCTCTGAAGGCCCGACTGGGCAGCATCGAGCCGGCTGAATGAATCAGGGCAAGACCTGGATTCGGATTGCCGCATTCCTCCACTAAAATGTCGGTCTCGGAATCTTTTGACGTGGGCTGCAGCCCACCGGTCCAATGAAAGCCAATCGCATTCTCGTTATCGGGGGCGCCGGATTTGTCGGTCGCCACATCGTTGCCCGCCTGTCGGCCCAGAACCGCAGAGTCATCGTCCCGGTACGCCGCCTTGAGCGCGCCCGTCACCTGCTGCCGCTGCCGACCGTGCTTGTGCAACCAGCCAACTTGAACGATGACCAGGTACTCGATGCGTTGATCTCACAGTGCGATGCCGTCATCAATCTGGTCGGCATCCTCCACGATGGCGAAGGCCAGCCGTATGGCAAAGGATTTGCACAGGCGCATGTTGAACTGCCCAGGCGTCTGGCAGCAGCCTGCTCGCGTAACGGTGTCAGGCGCCTGATCCATCTGTCGGCGCTCGGCGTACCCAACAGCGCAGCTGAATCGGCACCATCGATGTACCTGCGCTCCAAGGCCGATGGCGAACGCGAGATCCGGGAAAGCAAGAACATCGACTGGACCATCCTGCGTCCCTCAGTGATCTTCGGGCCGGAGGACAAGTTCCTGAATCTGTTCGCAACAATGCAGCGGTTTCTACCCTTGATGCCGATCGCGCGTGCTGGAACAAAGTTCCAGCCCGTCTACGTAGGTGATGTCGCGCAGGCTGTCGTCAACGCACTCGACAACCCGCAGACCTTCGGTAAGACCTATGAGCTGGCCGGCCCCGAGGTGTTCACGCTCGGCGACCTTGTACGGCTGGCCGGACGCTGGAGCGGCAGCCCGAGACCAGTCTGGGAACTGCCCTATACGCTTGGCCAGATGCAGGCAGCATTCCTGGAAGTCCTTCCCGGCCCGACATTGATGTCACGTGACAACTTCCATTCGATGCGCGTCGACAACGTGGCCAGCGGCCCAATCGCGCCGGAGCTGGGCATCGCAGTCACCCCACTCGCCAGTATTGGACCCGGGTATCTGGCGCGAGACTCGCGCTTCAACCCCGAGCGCGCGCGCGCGAATCGCTAGGCCGGCCGACCACGCCGGCGCGGTGGCTCAAGACGAACTGGTCCCAGACATGCAGATCTACTGTGTCGGAGGCGCTGTTCGCGATGACCTGCTGGGTCTGCCAGTCAAGGACCGCGACTGGGTCGTCGTTGGCAGCACGCCGCAGGCGCTGATCGATCTGGGCTACCGGCCGGTCGGAAAAGACTTTCCCGTCTTTCTGCACCCGGAGACGCACGAGGAATATGCACTGGCCCGCACCGAACGCAAGACCGGTCCTGGCTACACCGGCTTCAGCGTTCACTTTGCCCCCGATGTCACGCTCGAGCAGGATCTGCTGCGGCGCGATCTGACCATCAATGCGATTGCCCGCGCAATCGACGGCACGCTGACCGATCCCTATGGCGGTGTCAGGGATCTTCGCGCGCAAGTACTTCGCCATGTCAGCGACGCGTTTGCAGAAGATCCGGTCCGGATACTTCGGGTTGCACGCTTCAGTGCGCGCTTCGGGCAATTCAGTATCGCGCCTGAAACGATGGCATTGATGCATGACATGGTGACAGCCGGCGAAGTGGACCATCTGGTTCCCGAGCGCGTCTGGCAGGAGCTGTCGCGCGGGCTGATGGAGGCCCGACCATCCCGCATGTTTGAAGTCCTGCGCGAATGCGGTGCACTGGCCCGCATTGCGCCTGAAATCGACCGTCTGTGGGGAGTGCCTCAGCGCGCCGACGTGCATCCGGAAGTCGATACCGGCGTACACGTCATGATGGTGGTTGACGCGGCAGCCCGGATGCAAGCGTCGCTCGCAGCCCGTTTCGCGGCACTGACCCATGATCTGGGCAAGGCAGATACGCCTGCCGATGTGCTACCCAGCCACCCGGGCCACGAGGCCCACTCAGTGGCTCTGGTCGACGCGCTGTGCGCGCGCCTGAAACCGCCTTCTGAAGTACGCGACGTTGCCAGACTGGTTGCGCGCGAGCATGGCCTCGTCCACCAGGCCGCTGAGCTTGACGCCGAGGCGCTCGTACAGTTGCTTGAACGCGTTGACGCAATCCGGCGCCCAGGACGGCTTGATGAACTGCTGCTGGCGTGTGAGGCCGATTCGCGAGGCCGGCTCGGATATGAGCATGTGCCTTATCCGCAGGCGCAGCGCTTACGACATGCCTTTGAGGCAATGCGCTCGGTCGATGCCGGCGCACTTGCGAGACAGACCGACACAACTGAATCGATCCGAACCCGGATTCAAACGGCAAGGATCGAAGCTGTCGAGTCAGTCCTTTTCTCAGATCAGGCGGGCGATCAAGGCGGCGAAGAGGGACAGCAGAATCGTTGAAGCAATCGGCAGCGACCAGCCGCGTCCGAACGCCTGAAAATTGAAGTCGCCCGGCAAACGACCGATTCCGAACCTGGACAGGAAAGGGCGCAGTCCGGAAAAAACCACCATCGCCAGCACCGTGACGATCAGCCATTTGATCATCGCCCGCCCCGATAGGATTGATTCAGATGCCGTGCAGGCAGAATTGAAAAGCGCTCGATCACAGTGCACCTCGCCGGTCACCGGCCAGAAATCCGATGGCATCGTCAGGCAGACCGCGCCCGAAGGCAATCGCCTTGAAAAGCTCCCCCATTTCGGCCTCCGTCAGCAAGCGCTTGACTGCCTGCACCGCGGGCAGATAGTCAGCGACACGGTCCGTTGGCACGCGAGCCAACAGATCGAGCAGACCCAGATTCATCAGCAATCGAGCTTGTCCAAGGTACCCGAGACACTCAAGGCCAGTTGCTTCGGCAGCCTGAGTCACGGCACTGAAATTCACATGTGCTGTGATGTCCTGCAGCCCTGGCCAGAAGAACGGATCAGGATGCGCAAAGTGACGGTAATGACACATCAAGGTCCCGGCTGAACGGTGCTGATGATAGTACTCCGCCTGCGGAAAACCATAGTCGATCAACAGAACCGCACCGCGCACAAGTCGTGTCCCGATCTCACGGATCCAGGCCTGGGCCTGTACGCAAGTTTCTGATACGTACTCGGCAGGCCAGTCGGCACGCGGACCCCAGACCTGGGTCAGCAACGCCTCGAGTTCGGCAGCGAACATCGGGTCGGCAGGTCGATCCTCGAATGCCAATTGATCGCCCTGGAGGCAGACACCGCGCTCGAACAAAGCCCCATCAGCAACCCGAAAAAGGCGGACCGGCATTGCATCGAGCAACTCATTGCCGATCACCACGCCTTCGATCGACTCCGGCAGATGGTCAAGCCAGCGGACCCGTGCCAGCACCTGCGGCGGCAACTCCGACAAGGTTTGCTGCTGGCGTTCGCGCAGTTCGGCCGACACTTCAACGATCAGGTATTCCAGATCGGTGATGGCAGCGTCGGCACCGCCATCTGGGGATTCGAGGCTCAATTCCCCCAACAGCTGTGCAGCCAGCTCTCCCGTTCCAGCGCCGAATTCCAGGATCCTCGCCGGCACCTGCTCGAACCATTGCCGGCACTGGCGTGCCAGCGTTCGGCCGAACAACGGCGAGATCTGAGGCGCGGTCACAAAATCGCCAGAGGGTCCGAATTTTCGGGCGCCTCCGCTGTAATAGCCCAGCCCTGGCTCATAGAGCGCACACTGCATATACTCATCAAAACCGGTCCAACCGCCACGCAGCTCGATCCCGGCGCGGATCCTTTCAAGCAACTGCCGACTGGCCTGCTGTGCATCCGCATCGGGTGAGGGCATCTGTGGCTTTTTCATCCCCGAATTGTAGAAGCATCCCGGACGAGCGATCCGGTTAAAATCCCCTACCCAAGGCCACGACTCACCCGAGTCGCGACGAGAACCCCTCCAGTGCAGCCTTCGAAGTCAAACGACGCCTTCCAAAACGAGTCGCGAGCCGACCCCAATCTCCAGACGAAAACCGTGCTGGTGACCGGTGCCGCACGCCGGCTCGGCCGCGAAATTGCGCTGGGTTTCGCGCGTGCAGGCTGGGATGTTGCGGTCCACTATGGCCATTCGCAGCAGGAGGCCCTGGAAACCGTTGAGGCGATCCGCACACTCGGATGCCAGGCAATCGCGGTTCAGGCTGACCTGGCCGACGAAACAGCGACACGTGCGATGTTTGAACGGGCATGTCATGAATTCGGCCAGATCAATTGCCTGGTCAACAGTGCCTCGCGATTCGAATTCGATCGGCCCGAGCGCTTCAGCTACCAGGCGCTTGAAGATCATGTCGCACCAAACCTTGCCGCCCCACTGCTGCTCACGCAGCAGATGCACGCAGCAACCGCAGCGGATGCGCAGGGTGTCGTCATCAATCTGCTGGATCAGAAGCTCGAAAATCTGAATCCGGATTTTTTCTCCTACACGCTGACCAAGGCCGCCCTGCTTTTCGCCACGAAGATGATGGCCACGGCGTTTGCGCCGCGTCTTCGGGTGGTGGCTGTCTCGCCTGGAATCACGCTCGTTTCAGGCGAACAATCGGCAGACGGCTTTGCCAATGCGCATCGCATGACTCCGCTGGGTCGCTCATCGCGCCCCGAGGACATCGTGCAGGCCGTTCTCTATCTGGCCAATGCGACGGCCGTGACCGGCGTGAATCTGCCGGTGGATGGTGGTCAGCACCTCATGCCGCTGGACCGCGATGTGATGCATCTGGTCGAACCCGGAATCTCCGAGCAGCAACCTTCTTCGGACAAACCATCTTGAGCGATCTTCTCGATCCACGTCTGACTGACTGTCGACGCATCTTTCTTCATGATCTGTCACTGCAGGCGTCGATCGGGTTTCATCCGCATGAACTCGCCGCCAGACAACAGGTGCTGATCAATGTTGATTTGTTTGTACCGATTGCCGTTTCAACCTCGCAGACCGACCATGTCGGCGAAGTGCTGGACTATGATCTGATCCGGCAAGGCATCCTTGACTGGGCCGGATCGCGACACTTCAACCTGCAGGAAACCCTGCTCGATGGCATTGTCGACATCTGCCTGGCGCAGCCGATGGTCCGTGCCGTGCGCGCGAGCACGCAGAAGCCTGATGTCTATCCAGACTGCCGAACAGTCGGCATCGAAGTTTTCAGGTTCCGAACATGACCCCCGAAAAACTCGCCTACGAACGCAACAAGCTTCACAAGCGCCTGCTTCGCCTGACAGGCCAGGCGATCGCGGATTATTCAATGATCGGCCCGGGCGAGCGTGTGATGGTCTGCCTGTCAGGCGGCAAGGACAGCTACGGGTTGCTCGATCTGCTGCTGACGCTGCGTGAGCGTGCGCCAATCGACTTCGAGATCATCGCGGTCAACCTCGACCAGAAGCAGCCGGGCTTCCCCGAACAGGTACTGCCTGACTATCTGCGGCAACTGGAGATCCCGTTCCGCATTGAGGAGCAGGACACCTACTCGATAGTCAAGCGCGTAATCCCCGAGGGGCAGACGATGTGCTCGCTCTGTTCGCGACTGCGCCGCGGCATCCTCTACCGCGTCGCAGATGAGCTGGGCGCCACGCGGATTGCGCTCGGCCATCACCGTGACGACATCCTCGAGACTTTCTTTCTGAACATGTTTTTCGGTGGCAAGCTCAAGTCGATGCCCCCCAAGCTCGTGTCCGATGATGGCCGGCATGTCGTGATCCGGCCATTGGCCTATGTGAAGGAATCAGATCTCAGCGCCTATGCCGACTGGCGCGAATTTCCGATCATCCCCTGTACGCTTTGCGGCTCGCAGTCGAACCTCAAGCGCGCAGAGGTCAAGCAGCTGATGCGCGAATGGGAAAAGCGCTTCCCGGGCCGTGTCGACAACATTTTTTCGTCACTGACGCGCGTGATCCCCTCGCATCTGCTGGATCGCAACCTGCACGATTTCGCATCCATCGAACCGAGCGGTCGTCCGGAACCGGACGGCGATGTCGGTTTTGATCCGGACCCCCTGCTGGCCACGGCACTGGAGACGCCAACCAGCGGGATTTCAGGCATCACCTTCACCAACCTGCGCATGGAGAAACAATAATGATGAAGTCCGAGCACAGCATGCAACAGCCGTCTACGTCTCGCTCGACCTGGAGTCGTGCATGGAAACTCGCAGCGGGCATCGCGCTAGCCGCCACGCTGGCAGCCTGCGGCGACTCCGATCCGCTGCTCAAGCGAATCGTGGTCTTCGGTGATTCGCTCAGCGACATGGGCACCTACCAGGTGGGCAACGTCAAGGCACTGGGCGGCGGTAAATTCACCGTCAACCCGGGCCCGATGTGGAACGAGATTGTCGCGACAGAACTTGAATCAAAAATCACCGTTGGCATGGCGGGCGGCTTCGGCGTTGCGCCGACCATCTGCCCGGCCCAGGACAATAGCTGCACCAACTGGGCACAGGGCGGCGCGCGCGTCACGCAACGCCCAGGCATTGGTTTTGCCGTTGACGGCTCCGCTTCGCTGGCTACCCCGATCAGCGAACAGATCGCTGCGCATCTGGCCCGTGTCGGCGGTACTTTCGACAACAGAGATGTCGTTTCAATCCAGGGCGGTGCAAACGACATCTTTTACCAGTTGGGTGTTCTGCAGTTCTTGCTCGACAATGGCACGCCCCTGGAGCAGGCTGCATCGACCGTCGTAACCGCGATGGCGACTGCAGGAGCCGAACTGGCTGAGCTGGTCAAGG
>JAURMJ010000109.1 GCA_030830765.1 Quisquiliibacterium sp. | reverse complement strand
CTCGCGAGGCGCGTGAGTTCCTGCGTCCGCAATTTCTGTCGTCCGACATGGGCGTTTCGGGTGGGAACTTTCTGGTCGCCGAGACCGGATCGGTCGCGATCTTCACCAACGAGGGCAACGAGGGCATGTGTACGGTATTGCCCAAGGTGCATGTGGTGGTCACCGGCATCGAAAAAGTGCTGCCCACGCTGGATGATCTGGCGGCTGTCGCGCGACTGTTGCCGCGCTCGGCCACCGGGCAGTCGATTTCCAACTACTTCTCGATTCTGACCGGTACCCGAGCGCCAGACGAACTTGATGGTCCGGAGCACACCTATTTCGTACTGGTCGACGGTGGTCGCAGCGGTCTGATCGGTGGCGAGTTCCAGGACATGCTGCGCTGCATTCGCTGCGGCGCCTGCATGAACCATTGTCCGGTCTACCAGAAGATCGGAGGTCATACCTATGGCTGGGTCTACCCGGGGCCGATGGGTTCGGTGCTGACGCCTTCATACACCGGCATTGAAAACGCACTCGATCTGCCCCAGGCGGCCACGATGTGCGGCGAGTGCCATGTGGTCTGTCCGATGAAGATTCCGCTGCCGGATCTGCTGCGTAAACTGCGTGAAAAGCAGCTTGAACGGGGGTTGCGGCCGTGGACTGAACGCTTCGGGCTTGCAGCCTGGCGATTCGCAGCCGCCCGCCCGGCGCTGTATCGTCCGATGGTGAGGATCGCTTCACGGCTCCTCAAACTGGCCGGCCGTAAACAGGGTCGGGTCGGCAAGCTCCCTGTACGCAGTGGCTGGACCGATCATCGCGATGTGATCGCGCCGACGGGGCCGACCTTCAAGGAGCGTTGGGCTCAGCGCAAGCGTCCTGGAGCTGGCTGATCCGAATCTGATGCGGCTCGGCCCAGAAGAATTGCTCGGTCTAGCTTGTTCAGCCGGTCTGCCGTAAGTCGGTTCAGACGATCAGCCGCTCACTGGCTTTTCCAGGATCGGTTTGCCCTGAGAAGCGTTCAATCCGGAGTGTCGAAAGATCAATCGAGGTCCGCTCGCCCAGCGCTTCCTGTGCGATCAATCGCCCTGTAGCGGCTGCCTGCTGGACGCCATGCCCGGAGAATCCACAGGCGTTGATCCATCCTGACATCCCTGGCATCGCGCCGAGGATCGGATTGTGATCCGGCGTGTCTTCGTAATAGCCCCACCAGCTGGCGCGGCGATCAATGCTCAGTTGCTCGAACCAGGGAAAGCGTTCGAGTGCGGCCTCGCAGGTCGGTTCCAACCATTCCCAGTCGATACCCTGAGAAAACCCGCTGTCCTGAGGATTACTCAGGCCGAAGATCAGGCGCTCGTGCTCGGAGCGCAGCCAGAAACCGGTCGTCATATCGACGGTCAGCGGATACCAGTGTGCGCGGCGCAATGATTCAGGCAATGGGCCGGTCACGAAGATCATGCGGCGCGCTGGGCCGACAGGCACGTTCAGCCCGGCCAGCGCAGCGACCTGGCCGGCCCAGGCACCGGCGGCGTTCACAAGGATCGGCGCCTGATGCAACTGCGCACTGCGGTCGCGCGAGTCCTGGCATTGGATCTGCCAGCCGCCGGGCGTCTGCTCGATTGCGCAGACCTCGCTGGAGGTCTGCAGCTTCACGCCCAGGGCCCGCGCCTGTGAAAGCCACGCCATGCAAATGCTATGCGGGTCGACGATGCCGTCATCGGCACACCAGCTCGCGCCCGCGATGCCGTTCAGGTTCGACGGCAGGATGCGGGCTGCTTCCTGAGGCGTCAAGGCTTCCACAGTCAGGCCCATTGCGCGCTGCATTGCAATGGCGTCGAGCTGCGCTGGCCAGTCACTCTCTGGAACCAGAAACAGATAGCCGATCGGTCGATAGCCGCTTTGTGACATGGCGCGATATTCAGCAATTGAATCGCGCGACAACTGCACGTTGACTGCTTCGCTGAACTGATGACGCACCCCGGCCGCGCTGCGTCCGGTCGAACCTGTTGCCGGTGCGATCTCGCGCTCAATCAGCCTGACCGACAATCCTCTTTGCGCAAGTCTGAGCGCACAACTGATGCCGACAATGCCGGCGCCGATCACGATGGCATCGCTTGTCGCATTCATGATCCCTGCTCCTGGTGGCGTCCCTGGCGCGGCGGTTTGGCAAAACTTCGTGTCCGAACGCTTTCGGTATCTGGCCGGTGCTGCAGCTGCGGGATGAAACGCGGGCGGCCACGGCCGCCGCTGTCGTTGTAATCCGCGATCAGGTCTGCGCTCAGGTGGGTCGACGAGGGACGGCGCTCAAGGGGCTGTCCATTCTCAACTGAGCTCTGCGGCTGCGATTCCGGGATTTTCGTCGGCCCTGTGAGCCACTCAAAGGCAAGTTCGAACTGACGCTCCATCGAGAGCCGGTTGGTTGCATCCGTCTTTGCATGCAGCCAGTCGCAAAATGCCATGAATTGCTCGAAAGGCTTGTCGCCCAGCAATCTTTGCAGCGTTCTTGGAAAACGTCCTGAGTTACCAAACAGATCCCAGTAGCGGGCAAATCGTGCGATCCGCTGCATGTCTGAAAAGCCGATCCGGTCGGTTGCCAGGACGTTGTAGGGGGCGTCCGGATTGAACTGCAGCGCGTAGTCCTGCTGGTGACGCGCGATCGGTGCGCCCCGCAGGCGCTTGAGGATGCCAACCTGGATCTCGTGCGGCTTGAGCGTAACCAGTTTGTCGAATCCTGCACCGAAGCTTGCGAGGTCTTCGCCTGGCAGACCGGCAATCAGGTCGACATGAAGGTGCGCGCCGGAGTGCGCCACCAGCCAGCCGATATTCTCGATGGCTTTTTGGTTGTTTTGCTTGCGGCTGATCAAGGCCTGCACCTGAGGATTCCAGGTCTGGATGCCGATTTCGAACTGCAGGGTGCCGGCAGGAAACCGCGCGATCACCTCGCGCAGTGCAATGGGAAGATGATCGGGCACCAGCTCAAAGTGCACGAACAGCGGTTCATCGGGCGCCTGCTCGATCCGCTGTAGAAAGAATTCCAGGATCTTCAGACTGGTGGCAATCTTCAGGTTGAAGGTGCGGTCAACGAAGCGGAAATTGCGCGCACCCCTTCGATACATGGTCGCCAGTTCATCAAGCAGGGCCTGGGTCTCGAAGGGCCAGGCTGTCTTGTCGAGCGCTGACAGGCAGAACTCGCAGCGAAACGGGCATCCGCGCGAGGCTTCGACATAGAGATGCCGATGTGCGATGTCCTCGTCCGAATACAGCGAGTAGGGCAGGGCCAGTTCGCTCAGTTCCGGCTGTTCGCCGGCAATGACCTTGTTCAGCGGCCGCGGTCCGTCGAGCAATTGCCGGCACAAGGTGACAAAGCTCACGTCGCCCGGGCCGGTGATCACATGATCGGCCAGTGCATAGATGCGCTGGCCCTCGAGCTCGTAGCTGACCTCGGGACCACCGATCACAAGGCGTACGTTCGGAGCAACCTGTTTAAGTTGTGCAGCCAGGCGAGTCGCTTCATCGACATTCCAGATGTAGACGCCGAGCCCGACGATCCGCGGTTCAAGCGCCAGAATACGCTCGACCATGTCTTCAGTCCGCAACCCGAGAACGAATTCAACAATCTGTGATCGCGCCTCAAAGGGTCCCAGATTCGCCTTCAGGTAGCGCAGTCCGAGCGACGCATGCGTATAGCGTGCGTTGATGGTGGTCAGGACAATATCGGGCAAGGCTTGCTCTGGAGGGGGGCGGATGGCTGATTCAGGCTTGATTCGGTGATCAGTCTGGCACTCTGTTCAGGGATGCATGCAGGACTTGAGTTCAGAGTCCGGTTTGAGTCCCGGTTCAGAAACCAGTTTTGGACCCCACTTGGGAGACTTCTGGTGGCAGGCCGGTGCATGCCTCAAAAGTTCATGACAGCACAGGACTGTTCCCGAACCCTCGAATTGCTGCAGAATCATACCCATGGAAACGCAAACACATACCCACCCTGATGCACCACTCTCGGAAATGGATATCCGGGTGCGTGCGCTTGAAACCCTGCTGATCGATAAAGGTTTTGTCGATCCAGCCGCCCTCGACGTGTTGATCGATACCTACGAGCATCGGGTCGGGCCGCACAACGGCGCGCAAGTCATCGCGCGGGCCTGGGCGGATCCTGACTACCGGGCCTGGTTGCTCGAGGATGCGACCGCTGCGATCGGTTCGGAAGAGGGCTTCGGTTATCGCGGTCGTCAGGGTGAGCATATGGTGGCCCTGGAGAACACGCCGAAGCTGCACAACATGGTGGTCTGCACACTCTGCTCGTGTTATCCATGGCCGGTCCTCGGGCTGCCGCCAGTCTGGTACAAATCCGCCCCTTACCGCTCCAGAGTCGTCATGGACCCACGTGGGGTGCTGGGCGATTTCGGTGTCACGCTCCCTGAGCAGACTGAAATCCGTGTCTGGGATTCAACCGCCGAGATGCGCTATCTGGTGCTGCCGATGCGACCGGACGGCACTGAGGGCTGGTCGCAGGAGCAACTGGCCAGACTCGTGACCCGGGACTCGATGATCGGCACAGGATTCGCGCTCGATCCTGCGCAACTCGCCGATGCGGGGGGCGACGCATGAACGGCGCACAGGATCTTGGCGGCGCGATGGGCTTCGGCCCTGTCGAGCTTGAAGCGAATGAGCCGGTTTTTCACTCCGAATGGGAGCGTCGGGCTTTTGCAATCACATTGGCCAGCGGGTTCCTGGGACAGTGGAATATCGATAAGGCCCGATCGGCACGTGAGAGCCTGCCGCCGGCCACTTATCTGGCGAGCAGCTACTACGAGATCTGGTTCGAGGGGCTGTGCAAACTGTTGCTCGATAAAGGCTTTGTCGATGCGCAGGAATTGCAGTCCGGAGAGGCTGGTGCCGTCAATGCGGCGCAGCGCGAGCTCGCTGCCCGCAGGGTGCCGGCTGCGGCGGTCGCGGAGGTCCTGGCCCGGGGTGGTCCGACCGAACGCGAGATCAGCCAGCCACAAGGCTTTTTCGTTGGCGATCGTGTGCGCACCAAAGTTATGCATCCGGCGCATCACACCCGTCTGCCTCGCTATGTGCGTGGCAAAGAGGGCCGCATTGTCGCCGTGCGCGGTGCGCATGTCTTTCCTGATACCAATGCGCAGGGGCTCGGAGAGCAGCCTTGCTGGCTCTACACCGTGCAGTTCGATGCGCAGGAGCTTTGGGGGCCGGATACCACCGCCAGCAGCATCTGTGTCGACTGTTGGGAGCCGTATCTGGAGGCATCTGGATGAGCGTTCGTCTGCCTGGTCCGTTGCCCGATCTGCCCTGTAATGCCGAAGGGCCTGTGTTCGCTGAGCCCTGGCAGGCACAGGCCTTTGCACTGACCGTCGCTCTGCATGAGGGCGGCTGTTTTGCCTGGACTGAGTGGGCTGACTATCTGTCGCAGGCGATCCGTGAGGCGCAGGCAGCCGGTGATCCCGACTTGGGGAATACGTACTATCAGCACTGGCTGGCCGCGCTCGAGCGCCTTCTGCTTGACAAGGGCATCGTCGAGCCCCTGAAGCTCACCGGGTTGCGGCAAGCCTGGCGCATCGCCGCCGAGCGCACCCCGCATGGTCAGCCGATCGTGCTGGGGGCGGCGGCCCGGGCGATGCGCCGGTAGCCGACCCGCGCCCGCATGGTTCGCCGACAAGCAGCAGCGCGGGTCATACGCCGCAGCACGGCAGTCGATGACCTCAGTGCTTGTGCATCATCGTTCCCGCCGGCTGCGACAGCGGCCGGACCGGTGCCTGCACGCTGATCGTGCTGCGCTGACCGTCTTCGGCCTCGAGGGTCAACGCGATCGATACCATCTGGCCCGCAGCCAGAGGTTGCTTCAGATCCATCAGCATCACATGGTAGCCGCCGGGCTTGAGTTCGACAGGTTGACCGGCCGGAAGCTCGAGTCCGGTTAAGGGGCGCATCCTCATCACACCACCGTCCATCTTCATTTCATGGATCTCGACCAGGCCGGCAGCCGATGACGATGCAGCGACGAGTTTCCGGGACTTTTCTGCAGTCAGTGTCATGAATGCACCGGTTACCTTCTGACTCGCAACGGTGCCACGAACCCAGGGATCTTTCACCTGGACGGACTGCGCAAAGCTGGCGGTGGAGATCAGCATGGTGATGGCCAGTGCAAGGCCCGGAAGCTTGTTGCGATTAAAGGGGGACTGCATCAGCGACTCCTGGAGTTTGTGGTGACGGCCAGGCCGGCAGCATTCGCTGCGGTTCCTGCCGGGCGTCTCGAGATGACCATCTGATTCCGGTCAGGCAGAACGATGAGCACAGTGGGTCTTGAGCGCCCTGGCGCAATCTCGCACCAGCACGGGGCCGCGATAAATGAGGCCGGTGTAGATCTGCACCAGGCTTGCTCCGGCGTCGATCTTTTCACAGGCATCGGCCGCGCTCATCACGCCGCCGACCCCGATGATCGGGTAGTCGGCCGGCAGCAACTGGCGCAGCGCCCGGATGACCCGATTCGAAGCCTCCCGCACCGGCGCGCCCGAAAGACCGCCGGGTTCCTTCGCATGCGGCAGGCCGAGCACCGCGTCGCGTGAGATTGTCGTGTTGGTCGCAATCACGCCGTCGATCTGGTGGGCAATCAGCTTGGCGGCGATTGCTTCAATCTGTGCATCATCCAGATCCGGGGCAATCTTGAGCGCAACCGGCACGTAGCGCCGATGCTGGTCGGCCAACCGCTGCTGGCGTTCGCGCAACGCAGCCAGCATCGCATCGAGTTCGTCCGCACCTTGCAGCTTGCGCAGATCCTTGGTGTTCGGGGACGAAATATTGACCGTCACGTAACTGGCATGCGGATAAACCCGCTCCAGCCCCGTCAGGTAATCGTCGATGGCTTGTTCAATCGGCGTGTCTGCATTCTTGCCGATATTCAGCCCGAGAATACCGGTGTAGCGAGCCCGCGAAACGTTCGCCATAAACGCGTCGAGGCCCTGGTTGTTGAAGCCCATCCTGTTGATGATGGCGCTCGCCTCGGCCAGCCTGAACATCCGGGGTTTCGGATTGCCCGGTTGCGGTCGTGGTGTGACGGTGCCCACTTCAATGAAGCCGAACCCCATCTGGGCGAAGGCGTCGACATGCGCTCCATTCTTGTCGAGTCCGGCGGCCAGACCAATCCGGTTCCGAAATTGCAGTCCCATCACACTCACCGGATCATTCACCGGTGCGCCGCTGATCAGGCGCAACGCCCCAGTGGCTGCGGCCGTGTCAATTGCCGTCATCGCCATTTCATGTGCGCGTTCCGGGTCCATCGCAAACAGGAAAGGACGGGCGAACTGATAGGGATTCATGGTGCGGTTCTTCCGGTTGGCTGCCGACGGAAACCTCGACAGACAAAGATGCAGGAGGTTGGTGCAGACGTTCAGCTGGCAGCGTCTGTGAGCGGCTGCCAGACGCCATTGTCCAGTTGTTCAATCGGCCGAAAGCCGGTCTTGTAGGCCATTTTGCGGCTGTTTTTGATCCAGTAACCGAGGTACAGGTAAGGCAGTTCAAGCTTCTGGCATTGCTCGATCTGCCACATGATGTTGAAGGTGCCGTAGCTGGCGCCATCAATGTCCGGATCATAGAAGGTGTAAACCGATGACAAGCCGTCATCGAGGATGTCAACAATCGAAACCATGCGCAGCGCGCCGTCGGCCTCGCGAAATTCAACGAGCCGGGTATTGACCTTGCTTTGCAGCAGAAACTGAGCATATTGGTCACGGCTGTCCTGATCCATGCAGCTGCCCGAGTGACGCATCGCCTGATAGCGCAGGTACAGCGCGTAATGCTCGGGCGAAAATCCGAGCCGCGCGACCAGGACCCGAAGATCCTGATGCGCCTTGGCGGCGCGCCGCTGGCTGCGCGAAGCCTTGAAGCGCTCCACGGGCACGCGAACTGGTACGCAGGCACGGCAGCTGTCGCAGTGCGGGCG
>JAURMJ010000108.1 GCA_030830765.1 Quisquiliibacterium sp. | reverse complement strand
GATGCTGATCGGAGCCCTCCAGGTACATGTCTGCTGGGAAGTGTGACTGATCCTTGTGCGAGCCGCGCAGCACGGTGGCGTGCGTCGTGCCTGAGTCGAACCAGACATCGAGCGTGTCACGGTTCTTCTCGTAATGAGCCGCATCGTCGCCGAGCAGGTCGGCCGGCTCGAGTTTCTGCCAGGCTTCAATGCCCTCGCGTTCGATGCGTTGCGCGATGGCCTCGATCAGCTCTGGGGTACGCGGATGCAGTTCGCCGGTCTCGCGGTGAACGAAGAAAGCCATCGGCACGCCCCACTGGCGCTGGCGAGACAGTGTCCAGTCGGGACGATTCGCGATCATGCCGTGCAGACGTGCCTTGCCCCATCCCGGAAAGAACTCGGTTGCCTCAACGGCTTTCAAGGCCGTTTCGCGCAGGGTCGGGCCGCCATCCTTGGGCGCGATGTCCATCCCGGCGAACCACTGACTCGAAGCCCGGTAGATGACCGGTGTCTTATGACGCCAGCAGTGCATGTAGCTATGCGGGTATTTGACTGAATTAAACAGCACGCCCCGCTCGCGCATCAGCTCGACGATCTTCGGGTTGGCATCCCAGATCGACTGACCGCCGAAGAACTCAAGCGATTCACTGTAGCTGCCATCGCCGAGTACCGGCTGCAGGATCTGGGCATCGGTGACACCGTAGTGCTTGCAGGAAAGAAAGTCCTCAACACCGTAGGCAGGTGCCGAGTGCACCACGCCGGTACCGCTGTCCAGCGTCACGTAGTCACCAAGATAAACCGGAGAAAGCCGGTCATAGAACGGGTGACGGAACTTCACCAGTTCAAGCGCCCAGCCCTTGCAGGTGGCAACAACTTCGCCCTGCAGGCCGTAGTTCTTCAGGCACTCTTGAACGCGCTCGGCGGCCAGAATCAGCAGGGTGTCTCTGTCCTGCCAGCGGGTGCGCACCAGGGCATAGTCGAATTCCGGGTGCAGATTTAGCGCCTGATTGGAGGGTAGCGTCCAGGGAGTGGTCGTCCAGATCACGCAGTAGCCATGATCGAGCGGCAGGACATCAAGGCCGAAGGCCTTGGCCACCTTGTCCGGCTCGGCGAACGCAAAGCCGACGTCGACCGAGATGTCAGTCTTATCGGCGTATTCGACTTCCGCCTCAGCCAGCGCCGAACCGCAGTCAAAACACCAATTGACGGGTTTGAGGCCGCGGAACAGATAACCTTTACTGAGCAGCTGGCCCAGCGCACGCAACTCGTCGGCCTCATTCGGATAGGCCATCGTCAGATACGGATCATCCCACTGCCCCAGGACGCCAAGCCGGATGAAGTCCTTTTTCTGACGCGCGATCTGTTCGGTCGCATAGGCGCGCGACTTGGCCTGGACGTCGGCTGCAGGCAGATGTTTTCCGAACTGCTTTTCGATCTGGATCTCAATCGGCATGCCGTGGCAATCCCAGCCAGGCACGTAGCGCGCATCGAACCCGGCCATGTTCCGGCTCTTGACGATCATGTCCTTCAGGATTTTGTTGACGGCGTGGCCGATGTGAATGTCGCCATTGGCGTAAGGGGGGCCGTCATGAAGTACCCAGACTGGACGACCTTTGCAGAATTCGCGCAGCCGGCGATACGTGCCTTTGTCCTGCCATTGCTGGGTCCAACCCGGCTCGCGCTTGGCCAGGTCGCCGCGCATCGGGAACTTGGTGTCAGGAAGATTCAGGGTTTCGCGATAGGACTTGCCGCCCGCAGCGGTCTTTTGATCGGCCATCTTCAAGGTCCTGTCAGTAGGCTCGGTTCAGTGAGGATTGAGCTTGTTTAATCGGCAACAGGCAAATCAGCGCGACCGGTCGGCAAGGCCGAAATGGCTGCGCGCTTGTTGCGCGTCAAGGTGGATCTGGGTGGTCAATGACTCCAGGTCCGGATAGTTGCGTTCCTCGCGCAGTCTGTGCACGAATTGGACCTGTACGAGCTTTCCGTAAAGATCGCCGGAGAAATCGAACAGATGAACTTCGAGAAGCAGCTTGCCGTCTGCTTCCACGGCCGGCCGAGTTCCCAGGCTTGCAACCGCAGGCCAGGGCTTGTCGGCAATGCCGTGGACCTGCACGATGAAGACGCCACTCAAGGCCGGGTTCGGGTAGGGGATTCGGATATTGAGGGTCGGGAATCCGAGTTCGCGGCCGAGCTTGCGTCCATGAATCACGTGCCCGGTCATGCTATACGGGCGCCCCAGCAGCTTTTCAGTCCGCGCGAAATCGCCAATCGCCAGAGCATCCCGGACAAGTGAGCTGGAGATCCGGTCGCCGTCCTCGCTGAAGGTTTCCAGCCTCGAGAGGCCGAATCCAAACGCTGGTGCAGCCTGTTCGAGCATTGCCCAATCCCCGCGCCGTTTGGCTCCGAAACGAAAATCGTCACCGATCAGCAGATACCGGGCTTGCAGGCCATCTACGATGATCTGCTGGATAAAGTCTTCGGCCGGCAATGAGGCCAGCGACGCATTGAAATGTGCGATGCAGACGCGATCCACGCCATGGGCCGCGAGGGCGTCGAGCTTGTCACGCTCTGTGAGAATGCGGGCCGGTGCCTTGATCGCGTCAGGGTTTGTTTGCGCAAAGAACTCGCGCGGATGCGGTTCAAAAGTCAGCACGCAACTTCGGACGTTGAGCTCACGGGCGCGTTCGTTCAAGGCGGCCAACACGGCCTGGTGCCCGCGGTGCACACCGTCGAAATTGCCGATCGTCAGCGCGCACGGCGAGCGCTGATCGAGGGGGGGCAGCAGGCGGAAGACGTCCATGTCGAATTTGCAAAACCTTGAATTATAAGGCTTTCCGGGGCTTGTTTAAGTGGCGAAATGCTAAAATTTCACGATGAAAAAAATCGTGATGCTCGTGTCCGGGCGCGGATCGAACATGGTCGCGATCGCGCAGGCACTTGCGCAGCACAGTTGGCCGGCACAGATTGTGGCGGTCATCGCGAGTCGGGCCGATGCCCCGGCCGTGGCCGCTGCGACCCGGATGGGGCTGCCGGTTCAGGTCCTTGATGCTAGGGGGATTCCCGACCGATCCAGGTACGATCAGACATTGCTGACCCTGGTGGAACAGCAGGCGCCGGATCTGGTCGTACTGGCCGGTTACATGCGTATTCTTGCCGATGAGTTTGTCGACCGGTTTGCGGGTCGACTGGTCAATATCCATCCTTCGCTGCTTCCTGCATTTCCCGGGCTGCACCCGCACCGTCAGGCCCTGCAGGCCGGGGTGAAAGTGCACGGGGCAACTGTGCACATGGTTACACGCGAGCTGGATTCGGGGCCGATCATCGCTCAGGCTGTGGTTCCAGTCGGGGCAGACGACGATGAGCAATCGCTCGCACAGCGCGTTTTGCAGGCAGAGCATCGGATCTATCCCGTTGCGGTGCGTTGGCTGATCGAAGACCGCCTAATTTTTTCCGGGCAGGGTGCATGGCTCGATGAGGGCTCTGGTGCGTTGCAGGCCCTGATCGGTTCTGAATTCACTGGGCATGACGACATTTGACGCGGGCGCAATCGAAGCGTTCGCAATGGAATCAGGGATGAAACATCACGGTTTTCAACGAGGGGTACGGTGAGCGGTCGGCCCGATGGCGGGCGCCGGGCATCGTCGGGCCGTGGTGGTCCTGCCGGTCAGTCGCGGACGCAGAACCGTGCTGGTCAGGGGGAGCCGCGTCAGTTCGCAGGCGGGCGCAAGGTGCGCAAGCCGGTGCAACAGCATGTTTCGGGCAGCTTGCCTGAACAGGCACTGACGCAGGCGCTCAAGTTTGATCAGCCTGCTGATCTGGTCCTGCGCCGATTTTTTTCGGCAAATCCGCAGATGGGTCGTCGTGACCGGGCGCAGGTCGCAGAACGTGTCTTTGATGTTCTGCGCAACCGGCGGTTGTACATGCATCTGGCGCAATCGCGGGGTGGTGCCACGTCGGCGACGCTGCTGGCCTTGTCCTCGGAGCGTGCAAGCTTGGATCTGCAAGGCCTTTCGGCACCAGTGCTTTACAGTCTGCCGGACTGGCTCTACGCGCGACTGTCCAGCCGGCTCGGAGAGGCGGCCTGCAATGCGCTCGGTGCGGCAATGCTTGAACCTGCGCCGCTTGATCTGCGGGTCAATCTGCTCAAGACCGATCGCGATTCAGTCGTAGCTGCGCTGCGGGCAGAGGGGGTCGAATGTAAGGCTGAGCCGCTTGCCCCGTGCGCGATCCGGGTGCTCGGGAAGCCTGCGCTGGAGCGCACGACAGTGTTTGGCGACGGACTTGTTGAAGTGCAGGATGCCGGCAGCCAGCTTGTCGCCGAACTGGTTGCACCTCGTCGTGGTCAGACCGTGATCGATTTCTGCGCAGGGGCCGGCGGTAAGACGCTTGCGCTTGCTGCAGCCTTGCGTGGCAGCGGTCAGGTGTTCGCGTGCGATGTCTCGACTGCCAGATTGCAGCGTCTGCGGCCCAGGCTGGCGCGTTCGGGCGCGAGCAATGTGCAGCCGTTTGGCATTGACAGCGAGGTCGATCCGAAGCTGGCTCGCCTTGAAGGCCGAGCAGATGCCGTGTTGGTTGATGCTCCATGCAGTGGCACCGGGACGCTGCGTCGCAATCCGGATCTGAAGTGGCGGCAGACCGAAGCAACGATCGCCGAGTTGGTTGCCAAACAGCGGTCGATCCTGGTGGCAGCTTCCAGGCTTGTGCGCCCCGGTGGGGTTCTTGTCTACGCAACATGCAGCCTTCTGGAGGAGGAGAACGATCAGATCCGTCGCTGGTTCGAGCAGAATCACGCCGGCTGGAAGGTGGATCCGGCCGCAGAGGTTCTGGCTCGACGGGGGGCCGTGCTTGCTCCTGGATTGCAGACCGACTGTCTTGAACTGCGGCCGGATACGCACAACGTGGATGCGTTCTATGCGGTACGGTGGATTCGCAGTAAGTAGACAGAGCGTCCGCAATAATTTCTATCAAGTGAAAAGGGCTGTCCTTTTCCGCGGGACACGGTTAAACTCCACCCGTCAATTTTCTGTTCATCTGGAGTGGCTTTTTGATCGATTTGATCGTCTCGTTCCTGGCCTCTGGTCTGACCGGAGCAACCTTCACCGAAATGCTGATCTATGTGCTGGTTACGACGCACATCACGATCGCCGGCGTCACCATTTACTTGCACCGTTGTCAGGCGCACCGCGCACTGGACCTGCATCCGATTGCGTCGCATTTCTTTCGCGCCTGGCTGTGGCTCACCACAGGCATGGTTACCCGTGAATGGGCCGCTATCCACCGCAAGCATCATGCCAAGTGCGAGACGGCCGAAGATCCGCATAGTCCGCAGACGCGGGGGATTCGTACGGTCATGCTCGAAGGCGCCGAGCTTTACCGCGTCGAGGCAGCCAATGCTGAGACCGTTGAGAAGTACGGACATGGCTGTCCGGATGACTGGATTGAGCGCAAGTTGTACTCGGCCCACTCAGCCTGGGGGGTTTATCTGACTCTGTTCATTGATGTGCTTTTGTTTGGCGTGGCCGGTTTGACGGTTTTCGCGATTCAGATGCTCTGGATCCCGGTGCTGGCTGCCGGCGTAATCAACGGTCTTGGTCACTGGTGGGGCTATCGGAACTGGGATTGCGAAGACGCCAGTACGAATATCCTTCCGTGGGGCATTCTGATCGGTGGTGAAGAACTGCATAACAATCACCATGCATTCGGGACGTCGGCCAAACTCTCCTCGAAATGGTACGAATTCGACATCGGCTGGATGTACATCCGGATTCTGTCGGTGCTGGGTCTGGCCAAGGTGCGCCGCTTGGCGCCTACGCCTAAGTTCGCACCGGCCAAACAGGTCGTGGATTTCGATACGCTGCAGGCAGTGATCGCCCATCGCTACGACGTGATGGCTGCCTTTGCGGGTTCTCTGAGAAAGGCCTGCTCCGAGGAGGTCAAGCGCCTGGGTCTTGCCGGTCGGGCTGAGGGCAAGCTTTTGAAATCGGCGCGTGGTTGGTTACCCACCGACGCCGACAAATGGAATGAATCGCAAAAGGCGCGTCTGGCCGAGATCTTCGCAGTCAGCGATCGACTGGAAAAAATTGTCCAGATGCGCAGTGAGTTGTCGGCGATCTGGGGGCGTTCTACGCTGTCTCGTGAGCAGTTGCTGCAGATGTTGCAGCAATGGTGCGCTCGCGCCGAAGCCAGTGGTGTGCGCGCCTTGCAGGACATTGCCCTGCGCATGCGCTGTTACGCAGCCTGACCAGACTGCGTTTCTTCTCAGATCGAGCCCTTGCAGGGCTCGCGTGAAAAAGCCTCATCCAAAAAGCCCCATTCCCGGGGCTTTTTCAATTTTTAGTCGTTTTTGAAATGCAAAAGAGCCTCACACGGAGGCTCTTTTGATCGTTGCGGCGACCTGTCTGCGGGGACGGGTCGCCTGCACCAAGACCTTACTTGATCTTGGTTTCCTTGTACTCGACGTGCTTGCGAGCGACCGGGTCG
>JAURMJ010000107.1 GCA_030830765.1 Quisquiliibacterium sp. | reverse complement strand
GCCGTTGGACATCCCGCCGACCCGAGAGGACATCGATCGCTTCATTCCCGCGACCGGCAAGGGGGTTGAATGGGTCGAGCGCTCCCGGCGCAATTTCGCCTTCGACATGAAGGCCTGCGTGCTGGGTGCAATCCGTGACCTTGGGCTGGAGGGTAAACGCCTGGGCTTTGATGATCTGGGCTACGGCATGCGTCTTGGACTGCCTGCTTCCTGTCTGGCCGATGCCTACGACTGCATGATGGATACGCGGTCGATCAAGACGGCGGGCGAAATTGAGCGCCTGAAATCTGCGACAGCTCTGAACGAGACGGCGATCCGCACAGCTGTCTCACGCTGGGATCCTAAAATGACCTGGGCTGACTTTACCCGCGTCTACGATGAATCGGTGCTTGCGCTTGGCGGATTTGTGCGAGATCCCGGTGGGATGGTCTGGGGGCATCCGCCCGGTGGCGATGCGGCAATCACCCTGCAGACTGGGAGAGAGCAGGATCTGGTCTCCACCGGCACGCACGTGATGTTCGACTGCCATGGCACGCTCGATCTGTATTGCTGGGACGGCGGAAAGACCTGGGTTGCAGGGGCCGACCCTACGCCCGAAGGCTTGCGTAATGCGCGTGCCACGGCGGTGGTCGCTGAGACGATGCTGCAGGCGATGCGCCCTGGCGCCCGGATCAGCGAGTTGCAGCGGCTGTCGCGTGACACCTATCGTAAGGCGGGTCACCCCGATGCGGACTCGACGATTACCTTCTTCCACGGGCTGGGTCTGTCGCATATGGATGTCCCGATCCAGCGGGCCGATGGCCAGTCGAATGCTGACTGGACGTTGGAGGCCGGCATGGTGGTACCGATGCACCTGCTGGTGCCGGGCGGCCAGCGGGAACGCTGGTGGCTCGAAGACGTGGTCCACGTGACCGAGCAGGGCGGCAAGCCCTTGTTCTCCTGGGGTTTTGATCCGATCTGATCGGACCGTTCGATGCCGATGCTGCAGCCGATTCTGAGACTGCAATTGTGCAGTTTTCCATTTGTAATCCGTTGTCACTCTGAAAGCCGATCAAGATGAATCAACAGCAGACCGCAGTGATGAAAACCGGGCAGCCGAACATCGTCCTGATCCTTGCTGACAATCTCGGCTGGGGCGAGCTCGGCTGCTACGGCGGCGGCGCTTTGCGCGGTGCACCAACACCGCGGATCGATGCCCTGGCCGAGCAGGGGATGCGATTCCTGAATTTCAATGTTGAGAGCGATTGCGTGCCGACTCGCTCGGCGCTGATGACCGGTCGTCATCCGATCCGCACCGGCGCTCTGCAATCGGTACCCGCTGGCCTGCCCCAGGGTATTCATCCGTGGGAACGGACGCTGGCCGAGCTGCTTCATGATGCCGGTTACGCGACGGCGATGTACGGCAAATGGCATCTGGGCGATCGTCCTGGCCGCTATCCGAACGATCGTGGTTTTGATGACTGGTACGGGATTCCCCGCACGACGAATGAATCATTGTTCACTGAGTCGATCGGCTTTGATCCGACGGTTGTCGATGTCCCTTATGTGATGCAGGGGCGGCGCGGCCAGACCGCCGAGAAATCCGAGCCCTACGATCTGGAGATGCGTCGGCGCATCGATGGCGATCTGACGCGCATGAGCTGTGACTTCATCCGCCAGCAGGCCTCGGGCGACAAGCCGTTCTTTCTGTACGTGCCGCTGACGCAGCTGCACTATCCAACCCTGCCGCATCGGGACTTCGAAGGGCGTACCGGCAAGGGCGAGTTCGCCGATTCGCTGGTCGAGATGGATGCACGGGTCGGGCAGATTCTGGATGTGGTCAGTGACTGCGGTCTGGATGACAACACCGTGTTCATCTTTGCCAGCGATAACGGCCCGGAGTTCCGGCGGCCCTGGCGGGGTTCCGCCGGCATGTGGACCGGCACCTATCACACGTCGATGGAAGGCGCGCTTCGCGTGCCGCTGATCGTTCGCTGGCCCGGGCATGTCGCACCTGCCCAGGTCACCAACGAGATCGTTCACGTGGTCGATCTGTATCCGACGATTGCTAAGATTGCCGGCGCCGCCCTACCCGATGATCGCCCGATCGACGGTCTCGATCAGACCGACTTTTTATGTGGTCGGCACGATAAGAGCCCTCGCGAAGGTTTTGTCTATTACATTAAATCCGAGTTGCGGGCTGTGAAATGGCGCGACTGGAAGATGCATTACATCTGGGAAGTTGAGCCCAATGCCGGGCCGATTCACCTCGAGACACCCTACCTGTTCAATCTCGTGCAGGACCCGAAGGAGGAAACTGAGGTTGGTTCCTCGCAGGGTTGGGTACGCGGTCCGATGCGTAAGATGGTGATGGCCTTTCAGCAGTCTCTGGCGAAGTTTCCGCCGATTCCGCCCGGCGCACCCGATGAGTATCGGCCCGCTGCTTCCTCGGTCGAAAAAGGCAGCTGACCTGGGGTTGGACTGGTCGCTGAGCGCGGTCCATGCCAAAGATTGATCCGATCGGTCATGATGGGTTCGGGGCGTGCGGGGCGTCAGTCCCGACCTCGGGTCGATCTGGCGATCTTGCGTGCTCAGCCCCTTCCTGCGGTATCGCTCACTCAGCCCTGCATGCGGACGATCTCGTCCTCGACATCCCGCAAGCGGTCTTTGCCGAAATAGATTTCGCCGTTGCCAAAGAAGCTTGGTGACCCGAAGGCGCCACGGGCATGGGCCGATTCTGTATTGGCCAGCAGCATGGCTTTGACATCGGGGTCCTGGGATGCCGTCATGATGGCCTGCGCATCCAGACCTGCGTGGCTGAGCCTGGCTGCGATCACGGTGTCCTCAGCCATATTCTCTTCCTGCTCCCACATGGCCGCGTAAACCGTTGCGACGTATTGCTCAAAGCAGCCCAACTTCTGCGCTGCACAGGCCCCACGCATGATCTTCAAGGTGTTGACCGGGAAGTTCGGATTGAAGCGGTACTGGTCCAGCTTGTGCCGCGCGACAAAGCGGGCAACCTCCAGCTTGTCATAGGCGCGCTTGTTCGGAATACCGGCAAATGCTTCGGCTGGAGATCGATTATTGGCCAGTTTGAACAGCCCGCCGAGCAGAATCGGGATGTAGTGGAACTTCACGCCAGTACGGGCCTCAATCGCCGGGATTACCTTGTGACACAGATAGGCGTTAGGGCTGCCGAAATCAAATAGAAATTCCACATGGACAGGCTTCGACATGAAGTTGCTCCGCTGGGTCAGCTTGGCTGATGGTTGATTGCTCAGACTCGTTCGGTGACCAGACCCTCTCACCACGGCTCTGACCAAGGACGCAGGTCAATCTCATGGGTCCACGCGTTGCGTGGCTGGCAGTGCAGTTGCCAGTATGTTTCAGCGATGCTGTCCGGATTCAGGATGCCGTCCTTCTCCTTGAGTGCATAGCGCTCAGGGAAATTTTCACGGATCCAGGGGGTATCGATCGCGCCATCGATCACCGGATGCGCAACATGGATACCCTTGGGACCAAGTTCGCGCGCCATGCTCTGCGCCAATGCTCTCAGCGCATGCTTGGCGCCAGCAAAGGCAGCAAAGCCGTCGCGCCCGCGCAGGCTGGCGGTCGCGCCGGTGAAAAGAATCGTGCCACGGCCACGCGGCAGCATCACACGGGCAGCTTCACGGCCCATCAGAAAGCCAGCGAAGCAGGCCATCTCCCAAACCTTGAAGTAAACCTTTGCGGTGGTCTCGGTGATCGGGAAGCGCACATTTCCGCCGATATTGAAAACGGCTACTTCGATGGGCGCGATCTCACGCTCGATACGCTCAATGAGCCCAACCATTTCCTCTTCCTGACGGGCGTCGCTGCCGAAACCGTGTGCCCGTCCGCCATCGCCGCGGATCTGCGCCAGCAGCGGCTCAAGCTTCTCGGCACTGCGTCGCGTCACGCAGGCGATATAGCCCTCGCGGGCAAAGCGTCGGGCGATTGCGCCGCCTGTTGCGTCACCGGCGCCGATGACGAGAATTGCTTTGTTTTCGCTCATTCCAGATCTCCTTGCCTGTCGGCGGGCTGGTCATTCATTGAATTCGGCGGGACCGCATCTCGGGTCAGAATCCGGTCGTACCTGTCTTGGTGTTTCAGCCCGGAGTCAGCACCAGGCCTTGATGAAAAACAGGGCGCGTGTGCGCCTCGGCCCGCAGGCTCGGCGAGTCAATCGTTCAGGTGACAGGCCGCCTGTCGACCAGGGCTCACCTCGCGCAGTACCGGGGTCTCCACTTTGCAGCGTTCGCTCGCTCGCGGGCAGCGCGGGTGAAAGTGGCATCCCGACGGTGGCTGAATCGGGTTCGGCACATCACCCTGCAGCACGATGCGCTGTCGTTTCACGGTCGGGTCGGGAATCGGCACTGCCGACAGCAAGGCCTCGGTGTACGGATGCTTTGGCGTTGTGTACAGATCACGAGCCGGCGCGATCTCGACGATTCGCCCCAGATACATCACTGCAACCCGGTCGCTGATGTGCTCGACCACTGACAGGTCATGGGCGATGAACATGTAGGTGAGCCCGAATTCTGCCTGCAGATCCTCGAGTAGATTGATCACCTGCGCCTGGATGGAGACATCAAGCGCCGACACCGGCTCGTCGCAGATCAGCAGCCGTGGGGAGACAGCCAGTGCGCGCGCGATGCCAATACGCTGGCGCTGACCCCCCGAAAATTCATGGGGATAGCGACGCCTGTGATCGGGATGTAACCCCACTGTGCGCAGCAGGTGCACCACCCGGTCATCGTATTCGGAGGGTGAGCTGGCCAGTTTGTGAATGGTCAGCGCCTCGCCGATGATCGAGCCGACCGTCATGCGCGGATTCAGGGAGGCGTAGGGATCCTGAAAAATAATCTGCATCTGCCGGCACAGTGCGCGCAGCCCTTCGCGGTCCATTGCCCCCATTTCCTGACCTTCGAACCAGACCTTGCCCGAGGTCGGCTCAATCAGGCGCAGCACGCAACGGCCAGTCGTTGATTTTCCACACCCGGATTCGCCGACCACGCCAAGCGTCTCGCCGGCATTCAGCTCAAAGCTGACCCCGTCGACCGCATGCACATGATCGACAATTCGCCCGAACAGGCCGCCCTTGATCGGGAATTTCTTGACCAGATTCTCGACCCGCAGCAGCGGTGCGACTTCGGTCTGAGGGGATGTGCTCATTGTCATTGACGGGGTCCTTCAGAGCACGCAGGCGACCTTGTGACCCGGTGCGATCTCGCGCAATTCGGGCATGCTTGCGGTGCAACGCTCGCTCGCATGGGGGCAGCGCGCCGCAAAGCGGCAGCCTGGCGGCGGATTCACCAAGCGGGGCACTGTTCCGGGAATGGCTTCGAGCCGGCGCTTTTCCACGGCAGCTGTATCGATGCGGGGAATTGAGCGGATCAGCCCTTGCGTATACGGATGCCGAGGCGAACCGAACAGCTCACGCACCGGAGCCTCTTCGACAACCCGACCGGCATACATGACGACGACCCGCTGCGCGCTCTCAGCCACCACGCCCATCGCGTGCGTGATCAGCATCACGGCCATGCCGAGCCGCTCCTTCAGGTCATTGATCAGATCCAGGATCTGCGCCTGGATCGTGACGTCAAGAGCTGTCGTCGGTTCATCGGCAATCAGCAGCTGTGGATTACAGGACAGTGCCATCGCGATCATCACGCGCTGGCGCATGCCGCCTGAAAACTGATGGGG
>JAURMJ010000106.1 GCA_030830765.1 Quisquiliibacterium sp. | reverse complement strand
GCGCAGCGCCTGGGGCAGGATCACAAGTCGCATCGACTGGTTCTTTGACAGACTCAGGCTGTCAGCCGCTTCGATCTGGCCCAGGGGAACCGAGGCAATGCCTGAACGGACGACTTCGCCAATAAATGCCGCTGTGTAGAGCACCAGACCGGCCAGCACAGCCAGAAATTCAGGGGTCGCCGAGGCGCCTCCTTCCATGACAAAACCTGCTGGCTTGGGAATGCTCCAGGCAGTCGGCGCACCGCCGAAGACCCAGCCCGCGCACGACATCACCAGAATCATGGCGAGCGGCACTGCAACCATGCTGCGCGGTCTGCCACTGAGTTCAAACTGACGTTGCGCCCATTTGCGGTAAAACGCGGCCGTGATCAGGCCAACGAACGCACCGAGTGCCGCCAGGCTGTAACCTGGACCCCATACGGGGATCGGGAAGGAAAAACCGTTCTTGCTCAGGAAGAAAGTTTCTGCGATCGATACCGGCTCATAGATCGGCGGCAGCAGCTCTGTAAAGAGCAGGTACCACATCAGCAGTTGAAGCAGGATCGGCACGTTGCGAAACAGTTCGACGTACCCGTAACAGAGCCCGCGCACGATTGCATTGCGGGAGAACCGCCCAATCCCGATCAGTGTGCCCAGAACCGTGGCAAGCACGATTCCAATCAAGGCGACCCGAACCGTGTTGGTGACCCCGACCAGAAACGCTTTCCAGTAAGGATCGAGTGAATCGTACGGGATGACCGATTCGCCAATATCAAAGCCCGCTGGCTGTCCGAGGAAGCCGAAGCCGCTCTGGATGCCCCGAGCGGTCATATTGAGCAGGGTGTTGTGCGCCAGGTACCAGACACCCAGACCGATCAGCAAAACGGCGCAAATCTGGTAAACGAGTCCGCGAAAGGCCGCGCTGCGCCAGTTCCAGCGACTGCGGGCTGGCGGTCGATGCTCCGACATCGATCTGCTCCTGTGTGACTCAGGTGCTGCCGCGATCAAGATCGCAGCTGCACGCGCGAGCACCCCGGCAACGCCGGGGTGCTCCGGGATCGCTCTGGCCGATCAGCGGATTGGCGGCGCGTATTGCAGGCCGCCTTTGGTCCAGAGATTATTCAGACCTCGGGGAAGCGCGATCGCGGTCTTCGGGCCTACGTTGCGCTCGAAGATTTCGCCGTAATTCCCGGTGGCTTTGAGTGCACGCAGCATCCACTGGCGGTCAAGCCCGACCCACTTGCCGGTGTCCTCGCTCTTGCCCAGGATCCGCATCACGACCGGATCGGTGCTCGATTCGGCCATCTGCGCGGCATTGGCCTGGGTCACGCCATATTCCTCGGCCTCGATCAGACCGTTGACCACCCAGCGCACAATCGCAGCCCATTCTTCGTCCCCACGGCGTACCGCCGGTCCCAAGGGCTCCTTGGAGATCAGCTGCGGCAGGATCACGTGATCCGCGGGATTCTTCGCTTCCTTGTTGCGAACTGAAGCGAGTCCCGAGGCGTCAGTGGTGTAGCTCACACAACGTCCAGCGAAGTAGGCACCCGTCGCTGCTTCGAGCTTTTCAAAGACGATGGGCTTGATGTCCAGCTTATTGGCTCGGGAAAAGTCGGTCAGGTTCTTTTCAGTGGTCGTGCCGGCCTGAACACAGACTGTAGCGCCCTTGAGCTGCTTGGCGTCGGTAATCTTGGTCTTGGTCGGCACCATGAAGCCCTGACCATCGTAATAAGTGATACCCGCAAAGGTCAGGCCCAGCGAGGTGTCGCGCGACATGGTGTAGGTCGTGTTGCGCGCCAGCATGTCGATTTCGCCGGACTGCAGAGCGGTGAAGCGCTGCTGCGCCGTCAGCGGCACGTATTTCACCTTCTTGTCATCGCCAAGCAGGGCGGCGGCAACGGCTCTGCAGGTGTCGACGTCCATGCCGGACCATTTGCCCTGACTGTCCGCTGCCGAAAAGCCGGCCAGACCGGTGTTCACGCCGCAGATAACCTGGTCGCGCGCCTTGATCGCGTCGAGGGTCTTGCCCGCATGGGCAGTCGGTGTGGCCAGTGTGCTCGCGGCCAGTACCGAGGCGGCGGCAATTGAGTACATCGTGCGCATCAAGCTTTCTCCTGGATGGTGATGATCGGATGTGTTCCGGTACCCGCAGCCAAGTGACAAGCGGATCCCTGACGATGCGACTGTATCACTCGTTTGAAGCCTTTAGAACGGTTTTCACGGCTGGCGGCAGGGGTTTGGCTGGGTTGCTGCCTGCTGCATCGATGGTCTGGTGTCGTACCGTTTGGGGCTCGCGCAGGGGCCTTCGGCTGATCTCGTTGGCTAAAGTGGCATCGCGATGCCGGAACCGTTGTGCGATGACCTTGACGTAAGATTCAGCGCAAAAGCTCACCCTCTGTAAGGTCTCTCCAAGGATGTATTCCGATGACTGTTGATTTTGATCACTGGCCATATCCGCGTCATGTTGCTCACCGTGGTGCCGGTAAGCTGGCGCCGGAGAACACGCTGGCTGCCATCAGACACGGCGCTTCACTTGGCTATCGGATGTTCGAGATCGATGCAAAGCTCAGTGGCGACGGCGTTCTGGTGTTGATGCATGATGCGACGCTGGAGCGGACGACCAGTGGCCGGGGGCGTATTGCCGGGCATGATCTGACTGCGCTCAGCCAGCTCGATGCGGGCAGCTGGCATTCGGCGCCCTATGCGGGCGAGGGGATTCCCACGCTGGTGCGCGTTGCTGCCTGGCTGCGGGCCAACGACTGTTTGATCAACATAGAAATCAAGCCTTGTCCGGGGCGTGAAGTCGAGACCGGCGCGGCTGTCGCCCTTGAGGCGCGCTGGCTCTGGCAGGGTGCTGCGGTGCCGCCGCTGCTTTCCTCCTTTTCGGAAGCGGCACTTGCGGCTGCCCGACGCGTTGCGCCAGAGCTGCCGCGTGCATTGCTGACCGGTGAACTCTCACCTGACTGGGCCCGGCGCTGCGAGGATCTTGGATGCGTGGCCCTTGATGCGCATCACGGAACTTTGAGTCGGGAGCTGATCGCCGAGGCACATCAGCGCAGGCTGCGCGTTGCCTGCTACACGCTGAACGATCCTGCCCGGGCGGCCACGCTGCTCGACTGGGGAGTCGACTGCGTGATCACTGATGCGCTCGACCAGATTTTTCCCGATCCACGACCGCTGATCTGAGTCGGTCTTAGTGGTCTTCGTCTGCGGCCCAGGCGCGTGATCGATCCAGCGCCCTGAGCCATCGGTCTCTGAGGGTCTGGGCCTGGTCACGACTCATCATCGGCTCGAACACCCGTTCAAGTTGCCAGTGATCAGCCAGTTGTTGCGTTGACTGCCAGAATCCGACGGCAAGTCCGGCCAGATAAGCGGCTCCCAGTGCCGTGGTCTCGGTGGTGCGGGGCCGAAGCACTGGCACGCCAAGCAGGTCGGCCTGGAACTGCATCAGCAGATTATTGGCGCTGGCTCCGCCATCGACGCGCAGCTGCGTCAGCGCGGTGGCGCTGTCAGATTGCATTGCATCCAGGACATCGGCGCTCTGGTAGGCAATTGATTCCAGAGTCGCGCGGGCGATATGCGCATGTCCTGTGCCCCGGCTCAGCCCGATCATCGCACCGCGCGCCCAGGGGTCCCAGTGCGGTGCCCCCAGGCCGGTGAATGCCGGCACGAAATAAAGGCCGGCTGTGTCCGGTACGCTGACCGCCAGTGCCTCGACGTCCGAGGACTTTTCAATGATGCCCAGGCCGTCGCGCAGCCATTGCACGGCGGCACCGGCCACGAAGATACTGCCTTCCAGCGCATAGCGGTTTTGTCGCTCTCCACCGATCGGCCCGCCACGCCAGGCAATTGTGCTGAGCATGCGCTGGCGCGAATGCAAGGGCTTGTTGCCGGTGTTCATCAGGACAAAGCAACCGGTGCCATAGGTGTTCTTGGCCATGCCGGGCTCAAAGCAGGCCTGCCCGAACAGCGCTGCCTGCTGATCACCGGCGACGCCGGCAATCGGGATCCTCGCGCCTCCGAGGTCTGCCTCGCCGATCAAGCCGGAGGAATCGACCACATGTGGCAGGCAGGCGCGCAGGATCTTCAGCATGTCGAGCATCTGGT
>JAURMJ010000105.1 GCA_030830765.1 Quisquiliibacterium sp. | reverse complement strand
GGTGAAGTGTTCTGGTTCATGGTTCTTGTTCTTCGCGTTCGGTCCTGGTGATCGTGAACGGGACTTGTTTATTCGCGTGTCTTGAGGACGGCGACCAGGTCGTAGGCGGCCAGGCGTCGCTGCACCAGCCAGGCACTGAGGGCTCCGGCCGCCAGCATGGCGAGGCCCGCATAGGCATAAGTCCGCGGAAAGATCACGGCCGGAATCCTGAAATTCTCCGACGACATCAGACTGAGCATCAAGTCGGCCAGATGGTAGCCACCGACAAACCCCAGCGGAATCGCGATTGCAAGCTCGATCCCCAGCTCTCCGAGCAGCAGCAACGCAACATCGCGGTGCTCGAATCCCAGTACCCTGAGCGTGGCCAGCTCCCAGGCGCGTTCGGCCAGCGCGATGCGGGCACTGTTGTAGACGACGCCAACGGCAATCGCGGCTGCGAATGCGGTCAGTACCGAGGTGAAGAACAGAATGTTGCGACCGCTGGTGCTGCGCAGATAATCGATCAGCGCGGATTTCACAAACACACCAGCCACGGCAGGCATGCGTTTGAGTTGCGCGAACAGTGCTGATTCTTCAGTGCGATCAATGAACAGCGCGGCCGAATTGACCACCGGACCCTCACCCGCGAGCCGGTCCAGCGCCTCCTGGCGCAGGTAAGCCCCCAGGCCGATCAGTTCACGCGAATAGCCGGAAACGAGCAACTGCGGCGAGCGTTGCCGGCCTTCCATGAATTCGACACGGATCATGTCTCCGGGTTTCACGCCAAGCACCTCACCGAGTCGGTCGGTGATCAGCAATCCGCCGGCAGGCGCAGGAATTGAACGGCCATCGGTCTCGATCAGTCGCCATAGTTCGGAGTCATCACTCAGACCGGTCAAACTCGTGCGATAGCTGCGGTGGCCGGCATGCAGGCGCACGGGGATCGAGCGTCGGGTCTCGGCACGCAGCACGCCAGGCAGGGCCGGCAGCTCATGGCGCGCCCGATCTGCATCCGGTTCGACGAAACCCGGATACAGATCGCCCGGTTGGGTCGCCGCAAACTGGACATCGAGCAGGTAATCGACCGCATCCCCCCACCAGGTGCCGGCGATCAGGATCATGACCGCGGAGCCGATGCCGATCGTGGTCAGCATGGCTCGCACAAACCGGCGCTCCAGGCTGCGCAGGATCATTCTGGATTTCGGACCTGCGAGCTGACCGATCCTCAGCCGATCGATCAGCAATGGGCGATAGACCGGCGGCGAAGGCGGACGCATTGCCTCGGCCGGGGCCAGGGTCACCAGCCGGCGCACCGCCAGCCACGCACCACCCATACCGGCCCCAAGGAACAACATCGTACCGGCCACAAGGGTCCAGGTTGAGCTTGCGTAATAAAACGTCGGGAAGCGGAAGAACGCGCTGTACATGTGTGTCATGTAGCGGCCCAGCCAGTCGCCCAGCCCCGCGCCGATCAGCACGCCGAGCAGGACCACCAGTACGGCCAGCTTCAGGTAGTGCAGGCTGATCGCCCGGTTTTCGTAGCCCAGCGCCTTGAGCGCGGCGATCTGGTCGCGCTGGGTCGTGACCTGCCGGTCGATTACGACATTGAGCACGAAGACCGCGACTGCCAGAAAGATGCTGGGCAGCAGGATGCCGAATACCCGTTGCTCGCGAATTTCCTGGCTGACTGCCTTGTGCGAGGGTTGTTCGCTGCGGCCGTAAGCACCGCGTGACCCATAGGGCTCAAGCAGCCGGTCAAGTTGTTCGATCGCCGTGGCCTGCGAGGCACCGGGACGGAGTTTGAGCGAGATCGTGTTGAACGCTCCCTGCATCTGGAAGGCCGCCTCCAACGGTTGGCGATCGATCCAGAACACGCCAAACGAGGTGTCGTCGGGTGGTCCGCCGGTCGAGGCCGCAAAGATGTATTCAGGGGACAGGGCAATTCCGACGATGGAGAATTTCTGTCGTCTGCCGTTGAGCAGCGCATGGACACTGCTGCCTGGCGTCAGTTGGCGGGCTTTGGCGAAGGCCTCACTGACCAGCACCTCGTAGCTGCCCGGTTCCGGCCAGCGCCCCGTTCTCAGCGTCAATCTGTTCAGGCCTTGGGTCCATTCGCGGGGATGGCTGCCGATGATCCTGCCGGTCAGCGGGCGTTCGACGCCAGCAACGTCGATCTGAGCGCCGAAGAGCAGACTGGTTTGAATTTCCGCCACGCCGGGTAATTCGCGCACAGCCTCGCCCAGTTGCTCAGGGGCGCGTCTCACGAAGGAAAACACATCCGCGAGCCGATCGCTGGCGTAATACCGATCCCGGCCTTCCTCCAGGGAATCGACGGTGGACAGCGAGCCGATGAAACCGGCCAGTCCGGCTGCGACCACCAGCGCAATGGTCAGTGCCTGCGCCCGGAGTGTAAGCAGGTCGCGCAGCAGTTTCCGGTCGAGCGCCTTCACCATGACAGCTCCGACGGGGTGATCTTGTGGGCATTCTGCTCATCGGCGACCAGCCGTCCGTCGGCCAGACGAAGCACACGATCAGCCATGCCGCCGATCGCCGCGTTGTGCGTGATGACCAGCGCTGTCGTGCCAAGTTCCTGATTGATCTTCTGGATGACTTCGAGCACGAGCTTGCCGGTCGGATAGTCCAGCGCGCCGGTCGGCTCGTCACAAAGCAGTACGTCCGGGCGCTTGGCAACCGCGCGAGCAATTGCGACCCGCTGCTGCTCGCCGCCCGACAACTGTGCCGGGAAGTGATCCAGCCGATCCGACAACCCGACCATCGCCAGCGCATCCTCCGGGCGGAGCGGGTCGTCGGCCAGGTCAGTGACCAGCGCGACGTTTTCACGCGCAGTCAGGCTCCCGATCAGGTTGTAGAACTGAAAGACGAAGCCGACATGCTCGCGCCGAAAGCGGGTCAGCTCCCGCTCGTCGGCACGCGCCAGGTCGTGGTCGCGCCAGCGCAGCTCGCCACTGCTCGGGATATCCAACCCACCGAGGATGTTCAGCAACGTTGACTTGCCGCTCCCCGAAGCGCCCAGCAGAACGATGAACTCTCCCGAGTGGACGTCGAGATCGATGCCCTTGAGCGCCTCGATGCGCACCGCGCCGCTTGTGTAGACCTTGCGCACGTCGCGCGCGCGAAAGACAAGTTCGCGGGCGGCGGCGCTCGGGCTCATGGCAACTTCAGCTGGCGGCGTTCGCCCCGAATGCGCTGCTCAGGCTTCCCTGCTCTGTTGCGGCGGTCAGCGCGTCCAGGAATTCCAGACATGAGGTAAGTTGCGAGATCTCGACATATTCATCGGGCTGATGGGCAACGCGGATCGCGCCCGGCCCGCAGACAACGGTTGGCACCCCGATCTGCTGCAGGATGCCGGCTTCGGTACCAAAGCTGACGCGTCCCGGCCGCTCGCAGTTGCACAGCGGCATGATTGCTTTGGCCAGATGACGATTGGTGCGCTCATCCAGACCAGGGATGTCAACGACTTCCTCGATCACGATGTCGCATTCCGGTGAGACAGCCTTCATCTCAGGCAACAGTTCGGTGGCGCAGAAGTCGCGAATCTTTGCGACCAGTTGCGCTGCCGAGACGCCGGGCAGTGCGCGCACCTCGAAAAGCACCTCGCAGTCGCGCGCGGTGATGTTATGCGCCGTGCCGCCACTCATGCGACCGGCATGCACGCTGGAGAACGGATATTCGAAGCCGTCATGGCGTTCGGCCTGATTGAGTTGCTTTTGCAGCTCAAGCAGGTGCGTGACGATGCGCGCACCATATTCCACTGCCGAGACGCCCTGATCGCGCAACGAGGAGTGCACCGAGAAGCCGCGCAAATGCGCGCGGTAGATGGCCGCGCCCTTGTTCGCGACGACAACCTGCATCATCGTGGGTTCCCCGATCAGGCAGGCCAGCGGCTTGACCGGAGCTGCATCCAGATGAGCCGCAAGCTGGCGCATGCCACCCATGTTGGTCTCTTCGTTGTAGGACAGTGCGATATGGAGCGGCATCGAGAGCTTGGCTGCGGCAAAGCGTGGCGCCATTTCGATGCAGCAGGCAATAAAGCCCTTCATGTCGGCACTGCCACGTCCATACAGCCTGCCGTCGCGTTCGGTCAGCCGGAAGGGGTCGCTGCTCCAGGCCTGGCCTGCCACCGGGACGACATCGGAATGACCAGACAGCATCAGACCCGGTATGTCCTGCGGGCCGAAGCTGGCGAACAGGTTGGCCTTGCCGGGTTCCTGCGCATGTTGAACGAAGATGTTTGCGCCGGCATCAGCCAGCCGATTGGCAGCCCAGTCAATCAATTCGATATTGGTGTTGCTGCTGACAGTATCGAAGGCGACCAGGCGCTCAAGTGTCTCGATAGTTTTTTTGGTCTGCATAGGAACCAGTTTAGCTGCAAAGATGGATTGCGGATGACCTTCGTGCGATTAATCGTTCGCGAAGGGCTACGTGACGAATCGACGATTCGTTGATTTGAAGAGTCGACGTACGGTTCGCCCGGCAGCCTGCCCGCGAGGCGCAGTGGCATGGTGTCAGCCTGCTCAGGCGGCGAGTCGCTTCATTTCCTCGTACAGATCCGCCTTGCCCTCGAAACCGATGCCTGGCAACTGCGGCATCACGATATGGCTGTTCTCGACCTTCACGCCGTCTGGGAAGCCGCCATAGGGTTGGAAGAGATCCGGATAGCTTTCATTGCCGCCCAGCCCCAGACCGGCCGCGATGTTCAGCGACATCTGGTGGCCGCCGTGCGGGATGCAGCGCGAGGCCGACCAGCCTGCTTCCTCGATCACCTTCAGTGTGCGCTGGTATTCGCAAAGACCGTACGAGAGCGCACAGTCGAACTGCAGCCAGTCGCGGTCCGGACGCATGCCACCATAGCGCAGCAGGTTGCGCGCATCCTGGTGACTGAACAGGTTCTCGCCGGTTGCCATCGGACCGGGGTAGTGATCGGCCAGCACGGCCTGCAACTGATAGTCGAGCGGATCACCGGCCTCTTCGTACCAGAACAGCGGGTAATTGCGCAGCATGCGGGCGTAGTCGATTGCGGTCTGCAGATCGAATCGCCCGTTCGCATCGACGGCCAGACGCGCGTCATTGCCCAGCTCCTGCAGCACGGCCTCGATGCGCTCGGCATCCTCCTTCAGGCTGGCGCCACCGATCTTCATTTTCACGACCGTGTAACCGCGGTTCAGGTAGCCGCGCATTTCGGCGCGCAGTGCCTGATTGTCTTTGCCTGGGTAGTAGTAGCCACCAGCTGCATAGACAAACACTTTCGGATCGGCTGCGCGCTGATGCCGCCTGGCAAGCAGCTCAAACAGCGGCAGGCCGGCAATCTTGGCGACCGCATCCCAGACCGCCATATCGATCGTCCCGACTGCCACCGAGCGCTCGCCATGGCCGCCGGGCTTCTCGTTCATCATCAGCGTGTTCCAGATCCGGTCTGGATCCAGGTTGTCCCCTGCATCGTTCAGCAGACTCTCGGGTTTTGCATCCAACACGCGCTGCGCAAAACGCTCGCGGATCAGGCCGCCCTGACCATAACGGCCGTTCGAGTTGAATCCATAGCCGACGACCGGTTTGCCATCGCGGATCACATCGGTGACCACGGCGACCAGGCTGGTCGTCATCTTCGTGAAATCGATGTAGGCATTACGAATTGGCGAGGAGATCGGTTTGGTGACTTCGCGAATGTCGATGATCTTCATGGTGTCTCAAAGCAGAGGAGGTGCAGGCGCGTAAATGTACTTGAATGCCGCCCGGGCCCGCTACATGCCCGCGATGCCCGCGATGTCCGCTCGGCTACAATCGGCGACATTCCCGACCGATGCCGACATGAACGACAGAACCGAACAAATCGTGCCGCCCAGTGACTCGGTCCCTGCGCCGGAAGCCGCAATGCAAAGCCGGCAGACTTCACAGAATCAACCCGAGAAGTCTGCGGTTCCGGCAGGACCCGCGATCGAATTCAAAGGGCTGTCGCATCAGGTCCTCCGGGTTGTGCTTCGGGAGGCCTGCGAGCCTGCGCTGCGCGCGGCCCTGACTGCGTTTGAGCCGCAGGGAGCGACCGATTTTGAATGGCAGGCGGCCGTGATCGATCTGGAGCAGATTTCTGATCAGACCGAGACAGATCTGGAGGTGCTGTGCGGGCTGCTGCGCGAAATCCGGCTGCATCCTGTGGCTGTCGCCGGCGGCTCGGACGCATTGCGTGAGCAGGCCGAGAGGTTTCAGCTGGGCTGGCTGTCCGCATTGCGTGAGCCGCGCCGGTCTGCATCGCTTCAGGCCAATGGCGAGCCCAGCGGCAATGCCACGGAGGCCGCGTCCCGGTCCGCCAGTGCGGCGACCAGCACCTTGCGCAGGGACCCCTCGGTGCGAACCCGGGGCGGGACCATGACGATTGATCGGCCGAT
>JAURMJ010000104.1 GCA_030830765.1 Quisquiliibacterium sp. | reverse complement strand
TGCGCGGATCGTTTTTCACCCGCTGACGAGGGTTGGGGACCGCGTAAGGTTCCTGACGTGATCGGCCACCCGGAACTGGCCGGACACATCGCGCAATCACTGATCCTGGATGAATTTGATCTCACGATCATCAATCGTATGGATGTCGATCATGGTCTGACCGTGCCGCTGTCGCTGATGTTCGGACAGCCGCAAGCCTGGCCGTGCAAGGTGATCCCGTTTGCGGTCAATGTCGTGCAGTATCCGCCTCCGACCGGCAGACGCTGCTACGCAATCGGTCAGGCTCTGCGCCGTGCCATCGAGTCATTTGATGAAGACCTGAACGTCCAGATATGGGGCACGGGCGGCATGAGCCATCAGCTGCAGGGACCACGGGCCGGACTGATCAATCAGGAATTCGACAAGGCGTTCCTTGATCGCATTGTCACCGAACCGGACACGCTCGCGCAGCTGCCGCACATCGACTATGTGCGCGAGGCGGGTTCAGAAGGTATCGAGCTGGTCATGTGGCTGATCGCGCGCGGTGCAATGCAGGCCGATGTGCGCCAGCTGCATCGCTTCTACCACGTCCCCGCGTCGAACACGGCGGTCGGCCATCTGATCCTTGAGAATTCGCGCTGACCTCGCGCGCCCAGCAACCAGGAGTGACCCGATGAAAGTTTGTCTCGCAGGCGCCGGCGCATTCGGCATCAAACATCTTGAAGCCATCCAGAAGATCGATGGCGTCGAGGTGGTTTCGCTGGTCGGTCGCGTGCTCGAAAAGACGCAGGAGGTGGCCGCGCGTTTCGGCATCGCACATGCAACCACCAATCTGGATGAGAGCCTGGCAAGTGCGCAGGTCGATGCGGTCATTCTGTGCACGCCAACGCAGATGCACGCCGCGCAGGCAATTGCCTGCCTGAAGGCTGGCAAGCATGTGCAGGTCGAGATCCCGATGGCCGACTGCCTGGCTGACGCCGAGGAACTGGTCCGGGTCCAAAAACAGACTGGGCTGGTCGCGATGGCCGGCCACACCCGACGCTTCAACCCGAGTCACCAGTGGATCCGTCAGCGCATCCAGTCGGGTGAGCTGAAGATTCAACAGATGGACGTTCAGACCTTCTTCTTCCGTCGCACCAACATGAATGCGCTTGGCCAGCCCCGCAGCTGGACCGATCATCTGCTCTGGCACCATGCCGCACATACGGTTGATCTGTTCCAGTATCAGACCGGCGAGGTCGCCTCGCAGGTTCATGCGATGCAAGGGCCGATCCATCCGAAGCTCGAGATCGCGATGGACATGTCGATCCAGCTCAAGGTGCCGTCCGGCGCGCTGTGCACGCTGTCACTGTCGTTCAACAATGATGGTCCGCTTGGCACCTTCTTCCGCTATATATGCGACAACGGCACCTATATCGCGCGATACGACGACCTGGTCGATGGCAAGGAAACCCCGATCGATGTCTCGCAGGTCGATGTCTCGATGAACGGGATCGAACTGCAGGATCGCGAGTTCTTTGCCGCCATCCGCGACGGCCGTGAACCCAATGCCAGTGTTGCCAAGGTGCTGCCCGCCTACCAGACGCTGGACCGCCTGGAAAAAACACTCGCATGACACGGTTCGAACACCCCTGCCGCCAACTCGGCGGGCATGCCTGCCCGTGACATCAGCAGCTGACAACGCCGCCGGCGTTCCGACTTCCACTGCCTTGCCACACAAACAGGTGCTGCGCATCGTACTGGGCATGCAGCTGGCTGTTTTCCTTGCGGCCATGGATCAGACGATCGTTGCTGTTGCACTGCTTGCGATTGGTCGCGATCTCCAGGATTTCTCGCTGGCACCCTGGGTCGTCGCCGGCTATCTGATTGCGACTACGGTCGCAACGCCGATCTACGGCAATCTGTCGGATGCGCTGGGCCGCAAGCCGCTGATCCTGTGGTCGGTCATCATGTACGTGATCATGGCCTTGGGGTGTGCACTGGCGCAGTCGATGCCGCAGCTGATCCTGTTCCGCGTGCTGCAAGGCCTGGGTTCCGGCGGATTGCTGTCGCTGTCGCAATCCGTCGTGGCCGACATCGCGCCCGGTCCTTCGCGCGGACGCTACCAGGGCTACCTGGCAGGAACCTTTGCAACTGCGGCGGTTTTCGGTCCGCTTCTGGGTGGCTTTCTGACGTATTACCTGTCCTGGCGCGCGATCTTCTGGATCAGCCTGCCGCTGGGCCTGATCGGCTTCTTCGTCGCGCGCTGGGCCATGCGCGATCTGGCCTTTACCCCGCGTCCACGACGGCTCGACTACCCGGGCATTCTGCTGCTCGCAGGTGCGCTGATCTGCGTGATGGTTGCGCTCACTTTGGTCGGCCAGGGGCACTCGCTGCTGGGACTGGAAACATTCGGCCTGCTGGCTGCATCCGGGGTTCTGTTCATGCTGCTGGCCGGGCAGGAGCGAAGGTCTGCACATCCGCTGCTGCCGCCCGCACTGTTTGTCAATTCGGTGTCAGTGATCTCCTGCCTGATCCCAGCTTTGCTGTTCTTCGTGATGATCGGCTCCACGGTGCTGCTGCCCATGGCAATGCAAAGCGTGGCCCGCATCGATGCCGATGCCGTCGCCCTGCGGATGCTGCCGCTGACGCTGGCCATTCCGAGCGGAGCCTTCATGGGCGGCCGTTTCATGTACAAGACCGGCCGATACCGGGAGAGCATCCTGCTGGGCAGCACCCTGGCCACCCTGGCGCTGGTTGCCATTGCGTTCCTCGGGGTCGAAGCTGCGTTTCGCACCGGGGTGCTGATGAGCATGATGGGGGTCGGCATCGGCATGTCAATGCCGTCGACACTCGTAGCTGCGCAGATGTCGGTCCCCAGACATCTGATCGGCTCGATGACCTCGGTTGCCGCTTTATCCCGTACGTTGGGCGCAGCGGTCGGTATCACGGTGCTCACCGCGATTCTTTTCGTGCAATTGGGTGACCTGGCCAGTACAGGCACCGCCATCAGCAAAGGCACCGCGTCACAGCCGCTGCTTGATACGCTGATGGGTGCACCGGCGAACACCCTGCGCGGCGCATTTCAAGTGGCCTTCGGTGCGGCCTCACTGTGCACTTTCACCTCACTGCTGCTCGCATTGAAACTACCCCGGGAGCTGTCCCGGGTCGCGGGCTGAGTTCGACTCGACTTTTCAGGATCAAAATCATGACCAATCAGCAAAGTCTCTCTGTCGGTGTCGTCGGACTCGGGGCAATGGGTCTTGGAGTTGCCCGCTCGCTGCTGCGGGCCGGCTTCACTGTCCATGCCTGCGACGTCCGCCCCGAGGTACTCGCGATGATCTCTGCCGAACGTGCGCATCCGCACGAGAGCGCAGCCGCGCTGGCGCCGCATGTCGATGCGCTGATCGTGCTGGTCGTCAATGCTGATCAGACCGAGCAGGTCCTGTTCGGTCCGGACGGCGCCGCCCAGCACATGAAACCCGGCTCGGTCGTCATTGCCTCGAGTACCGTCCCGCCCCATTACGCCGAGGACCTTGGAAAACGCCTGGCTGCAATGGGCCTGCGCCATCTGGATGCACCGGTCTCTGGCGGTGCGGCCCGAGCTGCAACGGGCGAGATGACAATCATGGCCTCGGGTTCCCCCGATACCTTTGCCCACGTCGAGAAAGTGCTGGAGGCCATATCGGCGAAGGTCTACCGACTCGGCGACCATTCCGGCATGGGCTCCAAGGTCAAGATGATCAACCAGCTGCTAGCCGGCGTGCATATCGCCGCAGCGACCGAGGCGATGGCGTTGGGCATCCGCGCGGGCATCGACCCTGAAACCCTCTATGAAGTCATCTCGAACAGTGCAGGCTCCTCCTGGATGTTCCAGAATCGGGTGCCGCATATTCTGTCCGGCGATTACACCCCGCTGTCGGCCGTCAACATCTTTGTCAAGGATCTGGGCATCGTGCTGGATTCGGCCCGTAAGTTCACGTTCCCACTGCCGCTGACCTCGGCCGCGCATCAGATGTACCTGGCCACTTCGGCCTCGGGACTGGGCGCCGAGGATGACTCCTCGGTCATCAAGATGTTCCAGAAACTGACCGGTATTGAACTGCCAAAAAAGGATGCCTGACATGCTGCTGGGCTGCATTGCAGATGACTTCACCGGGGCCACCGATCTGGCCAACATGCTGGTGCGCGGCGGCATGCGGACCGTGCAGACCATCGGTGTGCCTGCCAACGGTTCATCCATCGATGCCGATGCTGTCGTGATCTCGCTCAAATCGCGCACCATCCCGGCCGCCGATGCGATCGCAGAGTCGCTGGCGGCCTGTCGCTGGCTGCAGGCCGCCGGGGTCAGACAGTTTTTCTTCAAATACTGCTCCACGTTCGACTCGACTGAACGCGGCAATATCGGACCGGTTGCGCAAGCGCTGATGCAGCATCTCGGAGCCGACTTGACGATCGCCTGCCCGGCTTTCCCGGAGAACGGCCGCAGCGTCTATCGCGGCTATCTGTTCGTCGGAGATGGCCTGCTGAACGAATCCGGCATGGAGAAGCATCCGCTGACGCCGATGACCGATGCAAATCTAGTTCGTGTGCTGCAAAGCCAGACAAGCGAGCGCGTCGGGCTGGCCCGCTACGACACGGTTGCCCGTGGTGCCCAAGCGCTGCGCGAGCGATTCGAGACGCTGCGCGCAGAAGGCGTTGGCATGGCCATCGTCGATGCACTGTCCGACGCCGACCTGTACACCATCGGTGAGGCCTGCGCCACGATGCCGCTGCTCACAGGCGGCTCAGGCATTGCACTTGGTCTGCCGCGTAACTTTGAAAAACAGGGACTACTGCGCGACCCAGGCAGCGCCTCGACGCTGCCGCGGATTGACGGTCCTGCGCTGGTGATCTCGGGAAGCTGCTCGAAAGCCACCAATGCGCAGGTGGCCGAATGGAGCCGCAACCGTCCTTCACTGCGCATCGATCCGTTTGCGCTGCATCGGGGAGAACCTGTTGTCGAACAGGCCATTGCCTGGATCAGAGACCGCATCGGCACCGAGCCGGTGCTGGTTTACGCGACCAGCACGCCCGAGGAAGTTGCAGCCGTACAAAAGGCGCTCGGCATCGAAGCTGCCGGTTCGTTGATCGAAAATGCGCTGGCTGCAATTGCCGCAACACTGGTCGGCGATGGGGTCCGCAAGCTGATCTGTGCCGGCGGCGAAACCTCCGGGGCTGTGGTCAAGGCACTGGATATCCGCAGCATGCAGGTTGGGCCCCAGATCGACCCCGGCGTACCCTGGATGGTTGCCCGACGCGAGCCCTCAGAGGCTGCATCAACCCCACGGGACAGTGCCGACATTGCACTGGCCTTGAAGTCCGGGAACTTTGGCACGACCGACTTCTTCGCCAAGGCTCTGGCGATGCTGGATGCCCGATGAGCCAGTCCAAGTTGCGCGAACAGATCAGCGCGCTGGGTGCATCAATGTATGCCCGCGGACTGACCCACGGATCGACCGGAAACATCAGTGTCCGACTTGAGGACGGCAGCTACCTGATGACGCCGACCGGCTCGAACCTGGGTGCACTCGACCCGGCGCGACTCTCGCACCTTGATGCGCAAGGCATGCCAATCTCAGGGGACAAGCCGACCAAGGAGAGCTTTCTGCACATCGCCATGTATGAGGAGCGTCCGCGCTGTCATGCGGTTGTGCACCTGCATTCCAGCAGCTCGACCGCCGTCTCGGTACTGCAGGATGTCGACCCAGACAACGTCCTGCCGCCGCTGACTGCTTATTACGTGATGCGCATTGGCAGTTTGCCCCTGGTGCCGTATTACGCACCGGGCGATCTGTCGCTGGCCGATGCTGTGCGCCGCTATGCAGGCAGACATCATGCGTTGCTGCTGGCCAACCATGGTCCGGTGGTCGGTGGTTCAAGCCTGTCGGCGGCGGCCGATGCCGTGGAGGAACTTGAAGCCACGGCAAAGCTGCATCTGACGCTTCACGGCCGCGCCTGCCGCTGCCTGAGCGATGAGCAGGTTGCCCAGTTGCGCGAGAAATTTCCGGTTGACTGCTGAACCCGCTCAGAGGCTCTAGGCGTAGCGCCGACCGATCGATTCAGCCACACAAACCGGCCGATCCGAGCCTTTGCGCTCAACGGTCACCTGCCAGGTGAGCTGCGCCCCGCCATCGGCAAGAGCCTCGACGGACATGAGCTTCATGTGGGCACGCAGTTCACTGCCGACCGGTACGGGCGACGTGAACCTGACACGATTCAAGCCGTAATTGACGCCCATCTTCAGATCCTTGATCTGCATTGCGGTCTGAAAAAAAAGCGGCAGCATCGACAGCGTCAGGTGCCCGTGCGCGATTGTCGTCCCGAATGGTCCTTTGGCGGAGCGCTCAGGGTCGACATGAATCCACTGGTGATCGCCGGTCGCTTCGGCAAACAGATCAATACGCTGCTGGGTAATCAATTCCCAGTCACTGACTGCAACTTCCTGGCCAACCAGTGGCGTCAGATCGGACAACTTCTCGAAAACTCGCACAGTGCTCTTCCTAGGTGATGAGTAGGTTATTCGAAGCGCGGACCGGCGCACTGAATGATCGATCTCCAGCACGCCAGCTGCAACTGCATGCAGTCCGCAAAGCACTTTGCCGACCAGCGGCATAGGCTCTCCGGGGGCGCAGCGCACAGCTTGGCAGCAAAGGGCGGATCGTTCAGCGCAGCGACCACATCGCGACACTTACACTCAAGCGCAGCTGCCAGTCCGCATGAGGGTACGACAAATCCGTTCCAGAGCGCCGCCTCGATCCCTCGGATGCCCGTCTCTCGAAACGCCAGCCGATCGGACATTCCAGCGTACTCGCCCGTGTTGCGGGGTCGGAACCTTCCCGGCTAGAGCAACGGATCCGTGTCGCCAGGCAGACCGCTCAGACCGGCCCCGGAAAGATCCTGCACGGCCGCCAGCAGTTGCGCCAGCGAGTCCCGCTCCGCAAGCCCACTGGTTGCCACGGTCCGGTCAGCCAGCGAGTAAAGCCGCTCGCGTTGCGAAAGAATGGTGCGCAGCTCGACCATCGCATGCTCGCGACCGCGCAAGGGTCGCAAGTCGCCCTGGGCTACCACCCGGTTCATATGATCTTCCGGCTCGGCCCTGAGCCAAACCGTCAGGCATCTGCTGCGCAGCAGCTGATAGGTTTGCGGCTCAACCACCAGCGAGCCACCGGTGGCGATCACGCAACGCTCGTGTTCGTTGAGCAGCCGGGCCAGAACGCGTCGTTCGGCATCCCGGTAGGTATCCTGCCCATACACGGAGAAGACGTTATCGAGCGTAATGCCAAGCTCACGCTCAATCTCCGCGTCCAGTTCGATGAAGGGCGCCTGCAATTGCTCGGCGAGTCTGGCGCCCAGTGTGGATTTGCCTGCCCCTCGCAGCCCGATCAATGCGATCCGGGCACGCCTGCCGAGATCAACGCGCTCGCTGGTCAGCTCGATGAGATCAACGCCGAGCGCCGCCGCCACCCGGCGGATCAGCAGGATTGAAATGTTACCGTCACCTGACTCCAACTGCGCGAGATAACGCTCGGATACGCCGGAGCGCTGAGCCAGCGTACGGCGCGTCAATCCGGCGCGCGCACGCGCACGACGCACGCGCAGACCAAGCTGACCTAGAAAGGCAATCTCATCAGGGGTTTTAGCGGACAGTCCCATTCAGACTCGGATGCGGCTCAGTGAGTAAGGCTGCAGAATCGCCATGGTACGACGAAGCGCACCCATCACGCCCGAGGACTGCGGGTTCTCATCAAACCAGCTAATTCGGTCGACCACTCTGGCCGCAGGCTTCAGACGAAAAAACGCCGCTCAGGGGCGGTGGGCCCACAAGCGGCATTGTTCTCAGCCCCCCGTGTTCGAGAACACGGGTTGCGGCACAGTCAGTCAGTTAAAACGGATGTACTCGAAATCCTGCGGCTGACGGTTGATACCGACCAGCGGCGGAGCAATCCAGTTGGCAAACTTGCCCGGCTCGACGACACGGCCCATCAGCGACGCGACGAACGCACGGTCCTCGTTGGTCGGCAGCCACTGATCCACGTGGGCAGCCCATTCCTGCTCGGAGATCACACGACCATCCGGCGACACCTTGGCACCGGCCAGCGTGCCAATGTTGCGATGGAAGGCCTTGTGCGGCGTCGTCAGGCGGAACGGAATGCCAGCCTTCTCAATGACCTTGTTCCAGCGCCCCACGCCACCGACTGAGTCAGTGATGTAGTCGTCACGCAGCACTTCGTTCAACGCATTAAGCATCGGGACTTCACGCTCAGTCATCTTGCCGCCTTCGATCGACAGCAGCTTGTAGCTGTCCCCCTTGAGCTTGTGGTCGTCCGTGCGCTTGCCTTCATCATAGCGACCCTTCAAACCGGTGCTGTAGAAGATCGCAGCGTTGCTGGACTCATCGGCCCCGAACAGATCGATCGTGACGCTGAAGTGGAAGTTCAGGTACCGCTGAATCGTCGGCAGATCAATCACGCCGGCGGCGCGCAGCTTGGCCGGATCGTCGGTCTTCAGTTCGTTCATCACCTGGCAGGTGCGCTGGATCACCCGCGATACGCCGCTTTCGCCAACGAACATGTGATGCGCTTCCTCGGTCAGCATGAACTTGGTCGTGCGGGCCAGCGGATCGAAACTGCTCTCGGCCAACGCGCACAGCTGAAACTTGCCGTCGCGGTCGGTGAAGTAGGTGAACATGAAGAAGGACAGCCAGTCGGGCGTCTTCTCGTTGAACGCCTGCAGGATGCGCGGGTTGTCATCATTGCCCGAGCGACGCTCAAGCAGCGCTTCGCCTTCCTCGC
>JAURMJ010000103.1 GCA_030830765.1 Quisquiliibacterium sp. | reverse complement strand
GGCCAGCGCGGTGTCGGGGCCCTGATAACGCAGGAGGACGCTTGGCTGAACACGCAGCGCATGCGCTGCCTCGCCCTGAGCCATGAGCTCTGCACAGGCAGTCGCCGAGAGCTCGGCGATCACCTCTTCAGCCCGGATCAGCCCTGCCTCATCAAGCGGCAATTCTATCGAGCGCTCCCGCATCGCAATCTGCTCGGCCAGTCCCATCCCAAAGGCGGACAGCACCCCGGCGAGCGGGTGAGCCAGCACCCGTGGCATGGCCAGTGCATCAGCGACCTGGCAGGCATGCTGTCCGCCGGCGCCACCAAAGGTGGTCAATGTGTACCCGGTCACGTCGTAGCCACGCTGCACGGAGATCTTCTTGATCGCATTGGCCATGTTGGCATTGGCAATGTCGATGAACCCCTGGGCCACCTGTTCCGGCGACATTCGGCGACCGCTGGCCCGTTCGATCTCATCGGCTAATCGGGCGAACTGCAGCGCGACAACCTCTGAATCCAGCGGCTGATCCGCCTGCGGCCCGAAGACATGTGGAAAAAAGTGCGGCTGAATCTTGCCCAGCATCACGTTGGCATCGGTGACAGTTAATGGACCACCCCGCCGATAACAAGCGGGCCCCGGGTTTGCCCCGGCCGAGTCCGGTCCGACCCGCATGCGCGCACCATCAAAGTGCAGGATCGAGCCCCCCCCAGCGGCGACCGTATAGATGCTCATCATCGGGGCGCGCAAGCGAACACCGGCCACTTGAGTCTCATAGGCCCGCTCGAATTCCCCCGCGAAATGAGAAACATCGGTCGAGGTACCGCCCATGTCGAACCCAATGACCTGGTCGAGACCGGCAAGTTGACTGACCCGCGCCATGCCGACAATGCCGCCGGCCGGCCCGGACAGGATCGAATCCTTACCCTGGAACACGCTGGCATCGACCAGTCCACCGTTGGACTGCATGAACTGCACGCGCACGCCGGGCATGGCCTGGGCAACCTGTTCTACGTAACGGCGCAGCACCGGCGAAAGATAGGCATCGACGACCGTCGTGTCGCCGCGCGCAACATAACGGATCAGCGGCGAAACCTCGTGAGAGACCGAAATCTGTGTGTAGCCGATTTCACCCGCAAGCTGCGCGACCTTCTGCTCGTGCTCCGGGGACCGATAGGCATGCATCAGGACAATCGCAATTGCACGGAACCCGCGATCAAAACCTGACTGCAGCATCGCTCGAGCGTGCTCATCGTCAAGCGGCTTGATCACGCTGCCATCAGCCCCGATGCGTTCATTCAGCTCGAGGACCTCCCGATGCAAAAGCTCGGGCAGCGTGATTTCACGCTCAAAAAGTCGTGGCCGGTTCTGATAGGCAATCCGCAAGGCATCCCCGAATCCGGCAGTCACGGCGAGCAGAAGCGGCTCGCCCTTTCGTTCGAGCAATGCATTCGTCGCCACCGTGGTTCCCATCTTGACGGCTTCGACCTGGTCCGGACTGATGGCCTGATCCGGGCCAAGATTCAGCAGCCGGCGAATTCCCTCAACGGCTGCATCGCGATATTGCTCAGGGTTCTCGGAGAGCAGCTTCATCGTGCACAGGCTGCCATCCGGCCGTCGACCGACAATATCGGTGAACGTGCCCCCTCGATCAATCCAGAACTGCCAGCGATTCATTCATCATTCCTTTCTACAGGCCCGCCAGAGCCAATTAATCATCGTCAAGCTGTCATACACCGGCAGTCCGAATTTCTCTCGCAAGGTCGCCGCGTAGGGCGGCAGGTTCGTACATTCGAGCACAAAGGCGCCGATGGTCGGCACTCGATCAATCAGGCCCTGAGCAACCATCAGCAGTTCAGTCTCGACTGCGCCCTCATCAAGCTGATGTTCATTGTTGTCGATCACGCGCCTGAGTTCGCCGTCAGCAGGCATCCCAGCGATCGGCGTATCCGCACGCGCTCCCGCCGCCGCAAGGTGCGCAGGACCCAATGCGGTCTGATCATAGGTGATCACCCCGCATCGACGCGTCACGCCAAGCAGCTGTTCGACCCACGGAAGCTGCAGCAAACTGGAGCTGGCAACTGGTACCTGCAAGGCATCGCTGAGAGCCTGTTGATGCAACACGAGAAAACCACATGAAGTGACCAGCGCCACGGCACCCCGTTCCGTCAGGCGACGGCCTGCCGCAATAAACGGCTCAAGCAAACCCCTCGCAGACTGTCTGACCGCCCGCTCGACACTCGCCCCGGGAACCCGCTCGAAAATCACTGGAAAATCGAAACTGGCTGGGTTGCCAATGTCACCGACCGGCCTCGGAAAGGCGGTATCAAGCATGATCACCCCGATTGATACGTCGGATACCGCGGTGCTCATCTTCAGGACTCGACAGACTGGGCGCACAGTCTATCCCTGCACGACTTGGACTCGCGCCGAGCCCCTGCGCCCCTGGGAATTGATTTCATGTGCCGGATTCTGCGTGTCGCGCAAAAGGGTTAAAAGCAAACCATGGGCAGGAATTCTCTACTACACTTGCACGCGGCTCAACCCTCAATACCGTCACGGAGACGACAATGAAACCGCTTCGCTATGCATTGGCTGCCGCTGTTGCGATGGCCTCGACTGCGGCCTTCGCGCAGGCCAAATGGGACCTGCCGGCGGCTTATCCGGCCACAAACTTTCACACCGAGAATATCGCCCAGTTCGCCGCTGATGTGGATAAGGCCAGTGGCGGCAAGCTCAAGATCACTGTGCACGCAGGCGCGTCCCTGTTCAAGGCGCCCGAGAT
>JAURMJ010000102.1 GCA_030830765.1 Quisquiliibacterium sp. | reverse complement strand
GTTGCCGCTCAGCGATGAGCAGACCGAGACGCTGGCGTTCTACAAGCCCGATGCGCAGAGCCCGGAGATTCGCTACCTGCATGAACGGCGCACCGCACTGGGCGGTTACCTGCCGGCGCGCGCGACAACTGCCGATCCGGTGCCGGTACCGCAGCGACCCCAGTGGGCTGAGTTTGCGATGAGGTCCGATGGTCGCGAGATCAGCACGACGATGGCCTTTGTACGCATGCTGACCGCCCTGCTCAAGGACAAGGCACTCGGTCCGCGCGTTGTCCCGATCGTCGCCGATGAGGCCCGTACCTTCGGCATGGCCAATCTGTTCAAGCAGGTTGGGATCTATTCAAGCGTCGGCCAGCAATACGAGCCCGAGGACTTCGGCTCGGTGCTCAGTTACCGAGAAGCCAAGGATGGCCAGATCCTCGAAGAAGGCATCAGCGAGGCCGGTGCGGTCAGCTCATGGGTCTCGGCTGCGACCAGCTACTCGGTGCATGGACTGGCGATGCTGCCGTTTTATATTTACTACTCGATGTTCGGCTTCCAGCGGATTGGCGACCTGATCTGGGCCGGCGCCGACCAGCGCGCGCGCGGCTTCCTGATCGGAGCCACCGCAGGCCGCACAACCCTCGGCGGGGAAGGTCTGCAGCACCAGGACGGCACCAGCCTGCTGAATGCTGCAACGGTGCCCAACTGCCGCGCCTACGATCCGGCGTTTGCCGGGGAGCTGGCGGTGATCCTTGATCACGGCATGCGCAGCATGCTTGAGCGCGGGGAAGACCTTTTCTACTACCTGACGCTGACCAACGAAAACTATGTTCAGCAGACGCTGCCCGAGGGTGCGGCCGAGGATGTGATCCGCGGCATGTATCGTTTCGACACTTTTGGCTCGAAGCAGGCTGACGGTCAGGTCCGGTTGCTGGGCTCGGGCGCGATTCTGTGTGAAGTGATCGCCGCGGCCAGACTTCTTGCCGAGGACTGGAATATCGCCAGTGAAGTCTGGAGCGTGACCAGCTACAGCGAGCTGGCGCGGGAGGCGGCCGCGCTCGAGCGTCAGGCACGACTGATGCCACGCGAGACTACGGCCACCAGTCATCTGCAGCAGTGTCTGCCCGGTGACACGCCGATCATTGCAGCCAGCGACTGGGTCCGAGCCTGGCCGCAGTCGATCGGAAGCTACCTGGACGCGCCGTTCACGGTTCTGGGAACCGACGGGTTTGGTCGCAGCGATTCACGCCAGGCGCTTCGCCAGTTTTTCGAAGTGGATCGTCATCAGGTTGTGCTTGCTACGCTGCAGGCACTGGTGCGTAACGGCAGGCTGGATGCCAACGCGCTGGAGCGGGCGATTGAACGCTATGCAATCGATTGCACCGACATGCCGCCCTGGGCACGCTGATCTGCTGCACCACTATCAACCGGCAAGGATTCAACACGGCACGGTCACACTGAGGCCGATTCGCGGCTCCCTCGTCACCACACCGTCGTATAGTTTGTGCATATAGCGCGTTGAAACGCGCTGATTGCCGACCGTCGAAACCGCGAGATGAACGAATCCGATGCCCGTGATGCGCTGCTGCTGCGTGCTTATGAAAGCGCGCGCGACACGCCCGACAGTGTGTGGTCTGATGCCGATCGGGCATGGGCTACGCGGGCGGCCCACGCGGTCGAAGGTGAATCGTCCAGTGATGAAGCGTTCATCGCACGTCGCGCACGGCTCGGTGCCGAGAGGATCGCTCAACGGGAACGAACTGCTGCCCGTGTGCTCTCTTTGCTCAGTTGGCGCCCATGGCTCGGTCAGATGCTGCTGCCGCTCGCCTTCATGCTGGGGATTGCCTCGGATCTGATCGGCGCATCACAGCGTATCGCACTGCTGGCGCCCCCGCTGCTCGGGCTGTTAGCCTGGAATCTTGGCGTGTACCTCTTCGGTGGCGTCCTGATTTTCCTGCGCAGCTCGGGCCGCGATCCGCAGCCGCTGCGGCCAATCGGCACAACGCTGATCCGACTGTCCCATGGCGTCGCATCGCAGCGCGTCCTCGCGCGACTGGAAGGTCCGATCAAACAGTTCGCGACCAGCTGGACGCAGGTCAGTGCCCCCCTGGCTGGGGCTCGTGCCGCCGGAATCCTGCATGCCTGCGCCGCACTGCTCGCCGGCGGCATGATGCTCAGCCTCTACGTACGCGGGCTTGTGCTTGAGTATCGCGTCGGCTGGGAAAGCACCTTCCTGGATGCGGGCATGGTGCACGCGTTGCTGTCGCTGGTCCTTGGCCCGGCCGCGCGGATCACCGGTCTTCCATTGCCGGATCTGGCCGGTATTCAGGCATTGCGTTTGCCGGCATCGGACGGCGCTTCGGCGGCCTCCTGGATCCATCTTTACGCGGTGACTGTGCTGCTGTTCGTGATCGTGCCGCGTAGCCTGATGGCACTTTGGTCCGGATGGCAGGTCAGACGCCTGCAAGCCAGTTTTCCATTACCGCTGGACGAAACCTATTTCGCTGCGCTGGCGCGCATTCACAGTGGCCGCGTGATGCAGATCAGGGTACTCCCCTATGGCTATCAGCCTGCGCCGGACAAGCTTGAGGGACTGACACGACTGGTCGGCGCGGCAATCGGAACCCGTTGTGCAATCCATCTGGCGCCAGTCATCGAGTTCGGCAATGAGCAGTCCGGTCTCGAACGTGAGTGCCGAGTGCAGGCAGCCGCAGACCGCGAACAGCGAACAGACGCCCTGCCGCCGGATGCCTGGATCGTCCTGCTGAACCTGAGCACCACGCCTGAAACCGAGATGCATGGCGACTTTCTTGAATCGCTGGCTGCCAGCCTCCCGGGGACTGCGCCAATCGCCGTACTGATTGACGAGTCGGCCTTTCGGGATCGTTTCGATGCCACCGGACGCAGCGGCCAAATCAGGCTGCAGGAGCGTCGTGCCGCATGGCAACGTCTGCTTGCAGAAGCAGGGATTGTCCCGGTGATTGCGCGTCTGGTCGCCCCGCAGGCTGGAGAATCTGTGCAAGCGAATGCTTTTGATGACTGCGCGCAGGCAGTCAGCGCACTGCGCGAGGCGCTTGAGCAGAATTCCGTTCCTGATCAGAGCCTCGCACAACAGCAAACTACCGGGCGCCAACAGTCTGTCGC
>JAURMJ010000101.1 GCA_030830765.1 Quisquiliibacterium sp. | reverse complement strand
GGGCACGGGCAGCCATCGGGACCAGCGAGTGATCGGTCATGCCAGGCGGTGTGTTGATCTCCAGCAGCCATGGCTGACCGTCGCGATCGAGCATCAGGTCGACGCGCGCCCAGCCTTCGCAACCGATCGCGCGATAAGCCTGCTCAGAGATGTTCCGGACCTGCGCCGAGATCTGCTCGGAAAGCGGAGCTGGGCACAGATACTGTGTTTCGTTGCCAAAGTACTTGTTGTGATAGTCGTACTGACCGCCAGGTGCGCGAATTTCGATGACCGGCAAGGCATGCGCCTGTTCCCCCTTGCCCAGGATCGCAACCGTCAGTTCAGCACCATCGATGAATTGCTCGGCAAGCACTTCATTGTCGTAACGGGCTGCCAGTTCGAAGGCCGGCTGCAACTCGCCCTCGGCCACCACCTTGCTCACACCAATGGTTGACCCCTCATGCGGCGGTTTCAGGATCAGTGGCAGACCAAGACGGTCAGCCAGACCATCCAACGAATCACCGCGACGCAGCAATTCAAACCGCGGTGTCGGCAGGCCATGGGTGATCCAGACCCGTTTGGTGAAGGTCTTGTCCATTGCAACTGACGAGGCCATCACGCCGGAGCCCGTGTACGGAATACCGAGCAGTTCGAGGGCCCCCTGCACCGTGCCATCTTCGCCGTAGCGACCATGCAGGGCGATGAACACCCGCTCGAAGCCTTCGCGACGTAACTCGTCCATCGCCCGTTCGGCCGGATCAAAGGCGTACGCCTTCACTCCCTGACGCTGCAGGGCAGCCAGAACGCCGGAGCCCGAACGGATCGAGATTTCACGCTCGGCCGAGCGCCCACCGAACAGCACGGCAACCTTGCCCATCTGCGTCGAATCAGGCGTGCCGGGCATCGTCATCTCCTGTCTCGCCGCTCAGGTCTCGAACCTGGGTCGGTACTGCACCAATCGAACCGGCTCCCATCGTCAGCACCACATCACCGTTGCGGGCTGTGTCGATGATTGTTCCGGGCAGCTGCGCGATGTCTTCGACGAAGACCGGCTCGACGCGACCCGAGACCCGCACCGCACGTGCAAGTGCCCTGCCATCGGCAGCGACGATCGGAGCCTCACCGGCCGGATAGACGTCAGCCAGCAGCAAGACATCGGGCGTTGACAGCACACGAACAAAATCCTCGAACAGGTCACGGGTGCGGGTATAACGATGCGGCTGGAAGGCAAGCACAAGCCGGCGCCCCGGGTAAGCACCGCGCGCAGCAGCCAGCGTCGCGGCCATCTCGACCGGGTGATGACCATAGTCGTCAATCAGGGTGAAACGACCACCATCGGAGGTCGGCAGTTCGCCATGACGCTGGAAGCGGCGCCCGACACCGCTGAACTCAGACAGCGCGGTGACGATCGCGTCATCGGATACGCCAAGTTCATCGGCAACCGCGATCGCGGCCAGCGCGTTCTGCACGTTGTGCATGCCAGGCACATTCAGAACGATCGGCAACGGCTCACTGTCTTCGCGCAGCAGCGTGAAACGCATCCGATCACCATCGGGCCGGGCATCGACCGCGCGGAACTGTGCCTCGGGAGAGAAGCCGTAACGCAGGACCTGCTTGGAGACGAACGGCAGGATCTCGCGCACATTCGGATCGTCGATGCACAGCACGGCAGCCCCATAGAAAGGCAGCCTTTGCGTGAACTCGATAAAGGCATGCTTGAGACGTGCCAGGTCATGCCCGTAGGTTTCCATGTGATCGGCATCGATATTCGTGACGACAGCGATCATCGGCGTCAGATTCAGGAATGAACCGTCGGATTCATCTGCCTCGACAACGATGTAGTCCCCGGTCCCCAGCCGCGCATTGACGCCGGCGCTGTTCAGGCGCCCTCCGATCACAAAGGTCGGATCCATGCCGCCCTGGGCCAGGATTGAAGAGACCAGACTGGTCGTCGTCGTCTTGCCATGCGTGCCGGCAATCGCGATGCCTTGCTTGAGCTTCATCAACTCGGCGAGCATCAACGCGCGTGGAACGACCGGTACGCGGGCAGCGCGAGCAGCAAGCACCTCAGGGTTGTCGGCCCGAACAGCGGTGGAGGTGACAACACAGTCGGCCTGCGCAATATGCGATGCCGCATGACCCAGATGGACCCGCGCACCAAGCGTAACCAGACGCCGTGTGACTGCGCTCTCGGAAATATCGGAACCACTGACCTGATAGCCGAGGTTGAGCAACACTTCGGCAATGCCGCTCATCCCGGCGCCGCCGATACCGACGAAATGGATGTGTCTGACCTTGTGTTTCATTTTCTTGAGACCGCCTCGCAGACATCTGCAACCTGCTCAGCGGCATCTACACGCGCAGCCTGACGCGCCAAGATGGCCATCTGAAGCAATCGCTGGCGATCCAGGTCGCCCAGCAGGGCTGCGAGTCGCCCGGGATTCAATTCGGTTTGCGGCATCAGCACCGCTGCGCCGCGCTCGGACAGGTAGCGGGCATTGACGCTCTGGTGATCGTCAACTGCATGCGGAAACGGCACCAGAATGCTGGCCACGCCCGCCGCCGCCAGTTCGGACACCGTCATTGCGCCCGCCCGACAGACCACCAGATCGGCCTGCGCGTATTCGGCTGCAATGTCATCGATAAACTCCACTGCGACGGCATCGACGCCCACCTTGCGGTAGGCGGACTGGACTGCCTGGCGATGCCCCTTGCCACTCTGGTGAGTCACGATCGGACGCTGTGCCTCGGGCAAGATCGCCAAGGCCTGAGGCAGCATTTCATTCAGAGCCGCAGCCCCCAGGCTGCCGCCGACAACCAGCAGCCGCAGCGGGCCTTCACGACCTGAAAACCGTTCCGAGGGGTCGGGCAGCGCAGCGATCTGCGGGCGCACCGGATTGCCACACCATTGCGCGCCAGGCAGCGCCTCAGGGAAGGCGACAAGGCTGCGCGAGGCGAATCTGGCCAACACCTTGTTGACCAGGCCGGCCACCGCATTCTGCTCATGCACAACAAGCGGCAACCTGAGCAATGCGGCCATCATGCCGCCCGGAAATGCAATGTAGCCACCCATGCCCAGCACAACAGCCGGTCGAGCAGAGCGCAGTTCGCGCAGTGCCTGCCAGAAAGCGCGCATCAGATTCAGCGGCAGCATCAGCTTGGTGCGCAAACCCTTGCCACGTAATCCGCCGAACCGGACCCAGTGCATCGGAATGCCGTGGCGCGGAACAAGACTTGCCTCCATGCCTGCGGGATTACCCATCCAGACAACCGTCCAGCCGCGCCGTCTCATCGCGTGCGCGACCGCAAGCCCGGGCATCACGTGCCCTCCGGTTCCACCCGCCATGATCATCAAGGTGCGGCTCACAGGGCACCTCGCATCATCTTGCGGTTCTCAAAGTCGACTCGAAGCACGATGGCTAGTGCGACGCAGTTGACCAGGATGCCAGTGCCCCCGTAACTCATCAGCGGCAGCGTCAGGCCTTTGGTGGGCAGCAGTCCGAGATTCACGCCCATGTTGATGAAGGCCTGGAATCCGATCCACAGTCCGATCCCCTTGGCCGTCAGGCCGGCGAACACCCGATCCAGGGCAATCGCCTGGCGGCCAATTTCAAAAGAGCGCCGCGTCAGCCAGTAGAACATCACAATCAGCGTCAGAACGCCAATCAGGCCGAGTTCCTCGCCAACAACTGCAAGCAGGAAATCGGTATGTGCCTCCGGCAGGTAATGAAGCTTCTCGACCGACGCGCCCAGGCCGACACCAAAAAGCTCGCCACGCCCAAATGCGATCAGCGAGTGGGTCAACTGATAACCCTTGCCCAGCGGATCAGCAAACGGATCGAGATACGCGAAGATCCGATCACGCCGCCACGGCGACAGCAGAATCAGCAAGACGAATGTCGAAATCGTAATCACGACCAGCCCGGCAAACAAACGCCCATTGACGCCCCCCAGGAACAGCACGCCCATTGCGACTGCGGCAATTACGATGAATGCGCCCAGATCCGGTTCAAGCAGCAGCAGCAGACCCACAAGCGCAACCGCGGTCCCCACGGGCATGAAGCCGCGTGAGAAGTTCTGCATGTAATCCTGTTTGCGCACCGTGTAGTCGGCTGCATACAAGATCACAAAAAGCTTCATCAGTTCCGATGGCTGCAGATTCAGCACGTACAACGACAGCCAGCGACGCGCCCCGTAAACCACCTTGCCGACACCGGGAATCAACACGATCACCAGCAGCACGAGTCCAAGGAGGAAAAGAATCGGCGCCCATTTCTCCCAGAATCGGATCGGCAACGAAAAGGTGACCAGCGCAAAGACCACACCCAGCGTGATTGCGAACGCATGGCGCGCCAGAAAATGCGAAGGCTTGTAATTTGCGAAACGCGGCGACTCGGGCAACGCGATGGACGCCGAGTAGACCATCACAAGACCCGCCAGCAGCAGCAGTGCGACGACCCAGATGAAGGACAGATCGACCGACTGCAATGCGCTGCCCGATACGCTCCGGGCGGACGTGCGGGCACCGGTATTTCTGAATGGCAGGCGCAGGCTCAGCATGGGATCCCCGCCTCCAATGCAAGATCCTTGACCGCCTCGACAAAGACTTCGCCGCGGTGCCCGTAATTACGGAACATGTCAAAGCTTGCGCAGGCCGGCGACAGCAGCACCGCGTCGCGCGCCGTCGCAAGCTGAGCTGCCCGTGCGACCGCGGCCTGCAGTGACGCGCACTGCTCAACAGGCACGCCACTGGCGGCAATCGCATCTTGAATCATCGGAGCATCACGACCGATCAGCAACACTGCGCGTGCATGGCTGCGCACAGTCCCCATCAGAGGTGAAAAGTCCTGGCCCTTGCCTTCACCCCCTGCGATCAGGACACAGCGCTTGCCCAGGCCGGCCAGCGCAGCAACCGTCGCACCGACGTTGGTCCCCTTGCTGTCATCGTAGTACTCGACTTCGTTGATGCTGGCGACCAGCTGGCAGCGATGTGCCTCACCTTCAAAATCGCGCAGCGCATGCAGCATGCGCGCCATGGGCACACCGATCGCACTCGCCATCGCCAGCGCTGCGAGGACATTCAACTGGTTATGTGTGCCGCGCAGCCGCAACGCTTCGGCCGGCATCAGACGCTTGACCATGATCGCGACCGGTTCCTTGCGACGGCGTCCGATCGGCTCCTCGGCAGGAACCGCCTGCGCAAGCCAGCGCAGTCCGCCGTCATGCGCTATACCGAAATCACCGTCTTCGGCTGGAGCACCGGTCCCGAAACTGGCCAGCTTGGCGTCGCGACGCGGCCGCGTGGCCGGATCGTCGCGATTGAAGACACAGACGGCCGCGCCTCGGTATATGCGCTGTTTGGCATCAAGGTAATGCTGCATCGACGCGTGCCAGTCGAAGTGATCCTGCGTCACGTTCAGAATCGCTGCGACATCCGGGGCAAGGCTTTCGGTGACGGTCAGCTGAAAGCTGGAAAGCTCCAGCACCCAGACCTGCGGCAACGCATCCTGCTCGATGGCAATGCGCAAGGCATCGAGCGCGGCCGGAGCAATATTGCCGGCCACAATCACGCTCAGCCCGGCCCGCTCGCACAGATGCCCAAGCAGACGCGCTGTCGTGGTCTTGCCATTGGTCCCTGTGATGGCCAGCACGCGTGGCTGATAGTCCTGCTCGCGCATTGCCGCGAGCGCCTGTGCGAAGAGTTCGATCTCACCAAGGATTGGGATTGAACGCTCCAACGCTGCCGCATAGAAGTCTGCCGATTCGCCGCTTTCTGTTGACAGTCCGGGACTCCATAACACCACCTCGGTCTCTTCAAGCAGCGACTCAAGCAGCGGACCGGCAATAAAGCCAACCTCAGGCAGTTCCTCGCGCAGCGTTGGCAGCAGTGCCGGCTGTTCGCGGGTATCAGCCACGATGACTTTTGCTCCGCGCAACATGGCCCAGCGCGCCATTGCCAACCCGGACTGGCCGAGCCCGACCACCAGCGCGCGTCGACCGGAAAGGTCGAACAGCTGCAGCTGCACGGGTTCGTTTGTCTTATTGGTAGCCATGATCAGTTGGATCAGCGAAGCGTTAACGCAGTTTCAGAGTGGACAAACCGAACAGCACCAGCATCATCGTCACGATCCAGAAACGAACCACGACCTGACTCTCCTTGACGCCGCCGACTTCGAAATGGTGATGCAGCGGGGCCATCCGGAAGATCCGCCGCCCCTGTCCGTAGCGGCGCTTGGTGTACTTGAAGTAACCGACCTGCAGCATCACCGACACGGTTTCTGCAACGAACACACCACCCATGATGAACAGCACAATTTCCTGCCGCACGATCACCGCAACCGTTCCCAGTGCACCGCCCAGAGCGAGTGCACCGACGTCGCCCATGAAGACCTGCGCCGGATAGGCGTTGAACCACAGAAAGGCCAGACCAGCCCCGACGATTGCGGCACAAAACACCAGCAACTCGCCGGCACCCGGGATATAGGGAATCAGCAGGTATTTGGCAAAAACCGAGTTGCCGGTGACATAGGCAAAGGCGCCGAGCGCGGCTCCGACCAGAACCGCAGGCATGATGGCCAGGCCGTCCGCGCCATCGGTCAGGTTGACTGCATTGCTGGTGCCCACGATGACGAAATAGGTCAACGTGATGAATCCGAAGACCCCGAGCGGATAGGCGACGTTCTTGAAGAAAGGAACGATCAGATCAGCCTTGGGCGGCAGATCGATCGACAGCCCGCTGGCCAACCATTTCATGAACAGGTCGACCGCTTCGGCATTGGACTGCGCAGGCACCGCAAACGCGAGATAGACCGCGGCCGCAATGCCGATTAATGACTGCCAGAAATACTTCTGCCCGGCTGGCATGCCTTTCGGGTCCTTATTGACCACCTTGCGATAGTCGTCGACCCAGCCGACCCAGCCGAAACCGAGCGTCACAATCAGCACGACCCAGACGAAACGGTTGCCCAGATCGGCCCACAACAGCGTCGCTGCACCGATCGAAAGCAGGACCAGCGCACCGCCCATCGTCGGCGTGCCGGATTTGACCAGATGCGTCTGCGGTCCATCCTGACGCACAGCCTGTCCGACCTTCATTGCGGTCAGGCGACGGATCAGGGCTGGCCCAAAAACCAGACCGATGCCCAGCGCGGTCAAGGTCGCCAGGACTGCGCGCAACGTCAGGTAATTGAAGACCGAGAACGCTCGAAAATCGCGGGCCAGCCATTGAGCAAGTTCAAGCAGCATCAGTGCCCTCCTCCGGCGACAGGGTCCCCGGCAAGTGCGCTGACGACCCGCCCCATCTTCATGAACATGGATCCCTTGACCAGCACGCAGGCATTGGGCTGCGCGAGTTCGTGCACCCGCTTGAGCAACGCATCAAGGTCATCGCCGAAGTGCATTGCGCCGACTCCGAAGGCCTGCGTTGCGTCCCGCGTTGCAGCGCCCAGCGTGAGCAGATGCGCCACGCCGCAGGCAGCGGCGTACGCACCGACTTCGCGGTGGTAACGCGGACCCTGTTCGCCAACCTCACCCATGTCGCCGAGCACCAGAACACGCGGACCCTCGAACTGGGCAAGCACATCGATTGCAGCGCGCACCGAATCAGGGTTTGCGTTGTAACTATCGTCGATCAGCACCGCGCCGCTTTGACAACGCATCCTGACCAGGCGCCCTCGATAGGGCCTGAACTGCTCCAGTCCGCGCACGATCGTATCGGCATCAATGCCGATCGCGTGCGCGCAGGAGGCTGCGGCCAGCGCGTTCAGCACGTTGTGACGCCCGTCAATCGCCAGCGTGACCTGATGCTTATGCCCTTCAATGCTGATCTCGAACGCTGCCGGTGACGCCTGCAGCGGCGCACTGACCGACGGACCATCGCCCAGACCGAACTCAAGGCTGCGTCGACCAGCCGCCAGTTCGCGCCAGACCCCGACATGCGCATCAGCTGCAGGAAACACGGCAACGCCATCCGCAGAAAGCGCGCTGATTGCCGCACCATTCTCGCGAGCCGTTGCTTCCACAGTCTTCAGAAACTCCTGATGCTCGCGCTGCGCGTTGTTCACCAGCGCAACGGTCGGGCGGGAAATCTCGGCCAGCCAGGCAATTTCGCCCGGATGATTCATCCCAAGCTCAAGGACGGCCGCACGATGGCTGGCTGCAAGCCTGAACAGCGTCTGCGGCACGCCAACCTCGTTGTTCAGATTGCCCGCTGTGGCAAGGCGCGCGACCTCGCCGAAATGCGCAGCGAGAATCGAGGAAACCATCTCCTTGACCGTGGTCTTGCCATTGCTGCCTGTGACCGCAATGACCGGCAATTCAAAACGCAGCCGCCACCCACGCGCCAGTTCACCCAGTGCTCGCCGTGAATCTGGAACGACCAGCGCGGGGATACCCAGAGCCTGCTCGCCGCGCTCGCAGACAACCGCTGCGGCACCTGCCTGTTCAGCTTTGTCCAACAGCTCATTGGCATCGAAATTTTCGCCACGCAGCGCAACGAACAAGCAACCGGGCACGAGCTCGCGGGTATCGGTGCAGACCGATGACACACGGATATCGCCCTGGCCCTGCAGCCGTGCCTGCGTCAGCCAGCCCAAGGCTTCTCGCAGCTCAAACATCGGCATGCTCCTGCAAGCGCCGATCCAGTGCCTGCCCGGCAATCGCCACATCAGAGAACGGTTGCCGACCGGTGGCGATCTCCTGGTACAACTCGTGCCCCTTGCCGGCAATCAGCACGACATCCGCCGGGGCGGCCAGACGCAGCGCGGCTTCGATTGCAGCGCGCCGATCCAGTTCAGTCAGTCTTGGTTCGCGGGTCAGGCCGGCACGAATATCGGACACAATGCGGAACGGAGTCTCGCTGCGCGGGTTATCGCTGGTGATGACCAGCTGATCGGCCGCGCCCTCGGCAACCATGCCCATCAGCGGACGTTTGCCTGGATCCCGGTCACCACCGGCGCCAAACAGACACCACAGCGCCCCGCCTCGCGCGTCGGCAACCGGACGCAGTGCAGACAACACATTGGACAGCGCATCCGGTGTATGCGCATAGTCGACAACGGCAAGCGGCGCCCCGGGGCGTCTGATCATCTGCAAACGTCCGGGGACGGCCCGCAGCTGTTCAAGCTGCCCGACAACCTGATCGAAGGAGACTCCCATGGCCAGCCAGCAACCAGCGACAGCAAGCACGTTTGAGACGTTGAAGGCACCAAGCAGACTGAGCCGCACTTCACTGCGGCCGTAATCTCCACTCAGAACGAAGCTGACGCCGTCATCGGTCTGCTCCATGCGCTCGGCCAGCAGCACGGCATCGCCGCGCGCGCCGAACTGCGATGGTGCGAATCCGTAGACGATGCGCAGCGGCAGCGTATCGCCAGCTCCGGCCACGGCAGCCGCAAGCATGCGCGGCGAGAACTCATCATCACCATTGATCACCACCGACTGCAGACCGGGCCAGCCGAACAGCAGCGCCTTGGATGCAGCGTATTCATCCATCGAGTCGTGGTAGTCCAGGTGATCCCGGCTCAGATTGGTATAGACCGCCACCGGAATCCGCGTGCCGTTGACCCGGCCCTGGTGCAAACCAATTGACGAAGCCTCCATCGAAACCGTGTCGATGCCCCGGACAGCAAAATCTGCAAGCAGCGCCTGGGTCTGCAGGGCGTCGGGCGTCGTGTAGCTGCCCGCCTCAAGCGCATCGACCGGACCGCAACCGAGCGTGCCGATCACTGCGGTCTGTTGCCCCCGGGCGGCAAGCCCTTGCGCGATCCACTGCGACACGCTGGTCTTGCCATTGGTCCCAGTCACGGCCACCACCTGCAGCTGTTCACTGGGTCGGCCATGGAACTGACTGGCGATCTGTCCGGCCTGCGCGGCCAGCCCCTTGATCTGGCGACAAGGCACTGCGCCAGTCTCGGGCGCCTGGCCCTCGGACTGCTCGACGATCACCGCGGCTGCGCCACGCGCAATGGCTTGATCAATAAACTTCCGACCATCGGTACGCAGCCCGGGCATCGCAAAGAAGGCATCGCCGGCGCGTACCGCGCGGCTGTCGCAGCACAGGGTTGCGCCATCGGCCAGCTGGCTGCGCAACCACTGCCCAATCTCGGCAGCCTGAGCACTGACGAATGGCGATCGCACCGGGCTGTCCTGGAGTTCGACCATCACAGGCTCTCCCGGACTGCTTCGACCGAGATCATCTGTCCGGTCAACGGCGCATCAGGCGTGACCTGCAGGGTCCGCAGGGCGTCGCCGACAATCCGCGAAAAAACAGGCGCCGCCACCAGACCGCCGTAGTACTTGCCGGCGCTTGGTTCATCGACCATCACAGCAACAACGAGTCGAGGGTCGGATACTGGCGCAAAACCGACGAACGACGAGACGTACTTGTTACCGTAGCGCCCGCCGATCAGTTTATGGGCCGTGCCAGTCTTGCCAGCCACGCGATAACCCGGCACCTGGGCCAGCGGCGCCGTCCCCCCCGGACCAGCAGCCATCTCGAGCATCTTGCGTACCGCGTCGGTATTTCTGGCGCTGACGACTTGTACCCCACGCGGCGGCTCATCAACACGCAGCATGCTCAAAGGCACGATGTCGCCCTTGCGCGCGAAGATCGTGTAGGCCCGAGCCAGTTGCAGCAGCGACACGGAGATGCCGTGGCCATACGACATCGTCGCCTGTTCGATCGGTCGCCACTTCTTGTAAGGCCGCAGTCGCCCGGCAACCGCCCCCGGGAAGCCGATGTCAGGCGCCTGCCCGAAACCGACTGACGAAAACAACTCCCACATCTTCTGCGGCGGCATCGATAACGCGATCTTTGTCGTGCCGACGTTCGATGATTTCTGCAGGACCTGTTCGACCGTTAGTGCGCCGTAGGGGTGCGCGTCTTGAATTGTGTGTTTGCCGATGGTCAGCCGGCCAGGGGCCGTGTCGATCATCGTTTGCGGGGAAACCTTGCCAGTCTCCAGCCCCAGCATGATCGTGAACGGTTTGAGTGTCGATCCTGGCTCGAAGGTGTCGGTAATGACGCGATTGCGTAGTTGTGCGCCAGACAGCTGCGCTCGCGCATTCGGGTTGTAAGTCGGCAGGTTGGCCAGCGCCAGCACTTCGCCGGACCGCACATCGAGCACGACCACGGCGCCAGCCTTGGCCTTGTGCTCCTCGAGCGCCTCACGCAAAGCCGAATAGGCGTGATACTGGATCTTGCTGTCGATCGACAGGTACAGATCGCGCCCATCATGCGGTTCTCGCAGCAGCCCCAGGCTCTCGATCGTGCGGCCACGCCCGTCGCGAATCACACGACGACTGCCTGGCCGTCCGGCCAGCAGATCCTGCTGCGACAGCTCGATGCCCTCCTGCCCGACGTCCTCGACATTTGTGAAGCCGACAACGTGGGCCATTGCATCGGCCTCCGGGTAATAACGCTTGTATTCCTTGCGCTGATACACCCCGGAAATGGACAACTCCTCGATCTGGGCAGCAACCTTCGCCTCGACCTGACGCTTCAGATAGACAAAGGTTTTTTGCTGATCCGCGACCCGCTTGCGGATCTCAGCCTCGGACATGCCCAGTAACTTTGCAAGCTTGGTCAGCTGTGCAGCGCTTGGTTTAAAGTCCTCTGGGATTGCCCAGATTGCCCGGGCCGGCAGGCTGGCCGCCAGCACCATGCCGTTTCGGTCCAGCACCTTGCCGCGAGAGGCAGGCAACTCAACTGTGCGGCCGTAGCGAACTTCGCCCTGGCGCTGCAGAAAGTCGTTGGTCAACACCTGCAGGTAGATCGCACGCGCAGCCAGCGCAACAAAAGCCAGTGCGACCAGCAGCATCACCAACCGCGAACGGAATGCCGGCAGCCGCACCTCAAGCAGCGGATTGGCGGAGAACGGCAGTCCGCGATTCATCGCTGCGGCCCCATTGCAGTCTGCTCACTGATCGGTTCGACCACCAGATACAGCGTGCGTTGCGCAGGTGCCGGCTGCATCGACAGGCCCTTGCGCGCCTTTGAGTCAATCAGCGAGGAAGTCGCCAGTCGACTCTGCTCGAGCTCAAGCTGGTTCCACTGCACCTCGAGCTGTTTCGCCTTGGCTTGACTGCGCTCCAGGTCGACGAACAGCTTGCGGGCTCGATCCTGTGACGCGACCAGCCCCAGCGCGCAAAAAACGAGCACCGCGGACAGCAGAATATTGAGCCGGTTCACCGCACACGCTCCGCAACATCCCGATCTGGCTCGTCGGCCAGACGTTCGGCAACACGCAGCACCGCCGAGCGCGCCCGCGGATTGCTCTGAACCTCAAAATCGTCGGGTAACACGCGCCCAATCGAGCGCAGGCGTACACGGACACCGGCCGCGAGCGTGCCGCGCACCGGGTCTCGAGCAGCCGTACGCCCAGTCTCCCGGGCAATGAACTGCTTAACGATCCGATCTTCGAGCGAATGAAAACTGATCACGGCAAGACGCCCACCCGGCCGCAGCCGGCTGACGGCGGCCTCTAGGCCAGCCTCGAGCTCTTCAAGTTCCTGATTGACGAAAATCCGTAAAGCCTGAAAGGTGCGCGTTGCCGGGTCCTTGCCAATCTCCGGGCGCCTCTGGCGTCGACGCACGACCCCTGCCACGAGGCGGGCAAGCTCCCCAGTTGTCTCGAATGCGGCATCGCCGACATCTGCGCGGCGAGCAACAACCGCCTTTGCAATCGGAAAAGCAAACCGTTCTTCACCATAGGTCCTCACCACTTCGGCAATCTCGTCTTCCGACGCGACGAGCAGCCATTGGCGTGCCGACATGCCGTGCGCCGGATCCATGCGCATGTCGAGCGGTCCGTCTTCGCGAAAGCTGAATCCACGCGACGGGTCATCAAGCTGAGGGGACGAAACACCGAGATCGAGCAGGATGCCGTCCAGCGTGTCGATGCCCAATGCATCGAGCACCGAGGCCAGCTGCGAAAAACGCGCATGCACGATCCGGAAACGTCCTTCACTCTTCTCCAGTGGCCTTGCGGCCTGCACAGCCTGTGGGTCGCGATCAATCGCGACCAGCCGACCGGTGGGCCCAAGGCCCTTCAGAATCGCCGCACTGTGTCCGCCACGGCCGAAGGTGCCGTCCAGGTAAACCCCGTCCGGACGGATCGCCAACGCATTGATCGACTCCTGAAGCAGGACCGAAATGTGCCCCGATTCGCCTTGCTGCCGAGTCAATTGCGCCGCCTAAAAAGAGAAGTTCGCCAGGGCGTCGGGCATGCCCGCCGCGATCGCCTCCTGGTCCTTGGCAGCCAGTGACGGACTGTCCCAGACCTCGAAGTGACTCCCCATCCCGAGCAGCATCACATCCTTTGCGAGCCCGGCCGCCTGGCGCAGCTCGGGTGAAACCAGAATCCGTCCAGCCGAATCCATGTCGACATCGGTGGCACTGCCCAGAAAGATCCGCTGCCATGGGCGCGCAGAGATCGGCAGCGCTGCAATGCGCTCTCGATGAACTTCCCAGACTGGACGGGGGAAAAGCATCAGGCATCCGTCCGGATGCCTGGTCAGGGTCACGCGCCCCTCAGACTGCAGACTCAGGGCGTCACGGTGCCGTGCCGGGACGGTCAAACGTCCCTTGGCATCCAATGACAGCGCGGAACTTCCCTGAAACATGCTCTATTGGGATCCAGTTGATTCAGGCGAGCCAATAAACGGCAAACCTTTTTAACCCACAATTCACCACTTTTTCACACCAGACCCCACTCTATCGAAAGGGGTTTCGTGGGTCAAGTTGGAAATTGAATTTTCCCAATGGAGACAAGCACTTAGCGCAGAAGGCTAAAGTGCCAATTTCCAAAAAACCTAAATAAATTAATTGGATAGGCGAATAACTGAAAGTATCGCCTGAATAAATGAAGGCGGAGCAGGCCTATAGGCCGGATTCTGTCGGCCGGTTTCCCGGCCTGACGGTCATTCCTCTGGGCGCGCAGTTACCTGCGCGCTCTAGCCACCTACCCGCACGCTCGGACGGGCCGTCCTGCCCGGCGCATGCGCCAGATCGCGTGCCTATTTGGTGTTGCTCCGGGTGGGGTTTAGCGTGCCACACATGTCACCACGTGCGCGGTGAGCTCTTACCTCACCGTTTCACCCTTGCCTGACCACCTGCATACCGGCTTTCACCGGCCTGCGAAGCGGTCATCGGCGGTCTGCTCTCTGTTCCACTTTCCGTCGCCTTGGGTCTTTCGACTTGCTGCGCCTGGCCGTTGACCAGCACCCTGCCCTTTGGAGTCCGGACCTTCCTCCAGCAGCTTGCGCCACCAGCGACCGTCCAGCCTGCTCCGCCCCGTCAGTTTACTGCGGCAGGCGCTACCAGGCGAGCACTGTCTGCAATCCGATGAATCGTTTCTTTCAGGGCATGACCGACGGACAATGCCCTGGTTTCCGAACAGCCGGCCTCAGGCGTGGATCCGAACGGCATCCGGGTTGTCTTCGATATACGCTTTCACAATCGAATCGAAATCGGCATCGGCCTTGAAGCCCATCGACAGGGCGCGACTCGTGTCGAAACGGGCAGCCCAGGTGCGCACCAGCTTGAGTACCTTCTCGTCAGGCTGATGACGTACCAGTGCGACCGCTGCCTCGCCACCAAACTTGCGCAGCGCAGCCATTTCCTCGGTCATTGACGCAACCAGACCCGGCAGATTGATCGCCCGGTTCCAGCCCCAGGCCTCGCCAGGCAGCGCAAGCGCATGCAGGAACATGCCGACCACGGTGCGCGGGGATGCTACCCACATCTCGGTCGACGGATCGACCGGCAGGATTGCCTCGACGCCGGCCAGCGGTTCGCGAATGATGCCGGAGGCAAAGCCCGAGGCCGCTCCGTTCGGTGCCCCGGGACGCACGACCACGGTTGGAACTCGGACGGCACGCCCGTCAATGAAACCCTTGCGGGTGTAGTCCTGTACCAGCTGCTCGCCAATCAGTTTTTGCACGCCATAGGAGCCCTGCGGCGTCGGCGTGGTGGCGTCAGTGACCAGCTCGGGCAGGTCGCCTCCAAACACAGCGATCGAACTCGAAAACAAGACGCGCGGCACGGTGCCAACCGCCCGGCACGCTTCAAGCAGATTGCGCGTGCCATTCAGATTCACACGCATCCCCAGATCAAAGTCCGCCTCGGCCGTGCCACTGACTACAGCCGCCAGATGCACGACGACACCGGTATCACGATTGACCAACGACGACACGGTCGCCTGATCCGAAATGCTACCGGCGACATTGGCCACCTTCGGATCGACGGTTGCGCCCTCGCCCTGGTCAAAACAGACGATGCGCGAAATCGGATGCTGCTTGCCGTCAAGTTCGATCCTGCCCTGCTCCAACAGACGACGGATCAGTTGCTGCCCAAGGAAACCGGCCCCGCCGGTAATCAGAATTTCCATCTTTGCTCGCTCCTTTGAAATCTTGCGGGAATACTTAACCCGATCCGCGTCGGCCAGGTCGGAAGACAGTGACATCGTCGTAGAAGTCGGGGTCCGCGTTGGCCGCCCACCAGCCTGGAATTCCAAGCACCGGCAACGGCGAGAAGACATTGCTGCGCAGACCTTGGTCAGTCAGGCTGTCGGCCAGCGCCTCATCGAGCTGCGCGCGCAGCGGCAGTTGCGCCGGCGACTGCCCACATTGAAAGCGGTCAAGCATAGGACCGGGGACCGGCAGTACCCAAGCATGCGCACAGATACTCTTGAACGGCTGACGCAACTTATCGACCAGCGCATGTCCGAACGCAACAACCTGCACGTTCCTGACAAATTCCGCGCGCCGGCGCACGAACAATTCCTTCCAGTCGAATGCCCGCAACGCGTCAACCAGGGAGGCCTCCGAAGTCACGAACAGCGCTGCGTTTTCGTCGAACAGCGTTGCAGCATCACGCAGACCACCACGTTGTGCGCCGATCCCGTCAGCATCGATCTGTGCGGCTTGCAGCGCATTGAGCCTTGCCTTGCTGCGACCAAACGCCAGCCACGTCAGGGCATTGAACAGGTCGTGCCAGGCGCCGCTACTGTCAAGGCGGGTAGGCACCTGTCCGGTCTGCCAGATGTGCTGCTCGTAAACAACCTCAGGCAGCACAGCCGAATTCACGAAACTCAAGGGCAGCCCATTTGCATTGCGCAGACCCAGCGCATGAGCTTCCCGGTTGAGCAGGACCAGACAGTCAGACCAGCGATCCTTGCAGGCCAACACTCCGATCTGCCCGATTGCCGGCTGCAAGGCCGCGTACCAGGGCGCCTGCCAGAACTGCATCAACAGATCAGCCCTGCAAACGCCACTGCAGGGTTTCGCCAGCTGCCAGCGGCACAATCGCATCGCCAGGGAACGGCAGAGAATCCGGAATGGTCCAGGGCTCGCGGCGCAGCGTCACCGTGCCGGTATTGACCGGCAAGCGGTAGAACGCAGGACCGTTCAGACTGGCAAAGGCCTCCAGTTTGTCCAGTGCGCCAGCGATCTCAAACGCCGTTGCGTACAACTCCAGCGCATGCGGCGCCGTATAACAGCCGGCACAGCCAATTGCATGCTCCTTGAGGCGCTGCGCATGCGGCGCGCTGTCGGTGCCAAGAAAGAATCGCGGGTTGCCGCTGGTGGCGGCCTGCACCAGTGCCTGACGATGAATCTCACGTTTGAGCACCGGCAGGCAATACCAGTGCGGGCGAACGCCGCCGATGAAGATTGCATTACGGTTGTAGAGCAGATGATGCGCAGTGATGGTTGCGGCGACACCTTCTTCTGCTCCACTGACGTAGGCTGCCGCCTGTGCGGTCGTGATGTGCTCAAAGACCACGCGAAGCCCCGGAAAATCCTTGCGCAGCGGAATCATCACCTTGTCGATGAAGACATGCTCGCGGTCAAAGAGGTCGATCTGCGAATCGGTCACTTCACCATGCACCAGCAGGGGCAGCCCGGTGCGCTGCATCGCCTCCAGTGCCGGGTAGGCATGGCGGATGTCTGTCACGCCGGCATCCGAATTGGTCGTGGCGCCGGCCGGATACAGCTTGACGCCGTGCACAACACCGCTGGCTGCAGCCTCAGTGATCTGCTGCGCGCTGGTGTTGTCAGTCAGATAGAGCGTCATCAGCGGCTTGAAATCCGAGCCCGCTGGCAAGGCAGCCAGGATGCGGTCGCGATAGGCCCGCGCCTGCTCCAGGTTGGTGACGGGTGGTTTCAGATTGGGCATCACGATGGCGCGCGCAAACTGCGCTGCGCTGGCGCCGATGACGGCATTCATTGCCTCGCCATCCCGCAGATGAAGATGCCAGTCGTCCGGTCGGATCAGCTTGATTTCGTCGATTGCCACGGCTTTACCTTGATGGTTTGCTCAGGCGGGTAGTAACAGCACTACCCGAAAGTCATTGACATTGGTTCGCGTCGGCCCGGTCATCAGCAGATCATCGAGCCCACTGAAGAATCCGTAGCCATCGTTATTGTCGAGCATTCGACGCGCATCCAGACCAGCCTGCCGAGCCCTGGCCAGTGAATCAGGCGTCAGCACCGCTCCTGCATTGTCTTCAACACCATCGATGCCGTCTGTATCGGCGGCCAGCGCCCAGGCACCGTCGATGCCCTCAAGCTCGCGGGCCAACGCCAGCAGAAACTCGCTGCAGCGCCCGCCCCGCCCCTTGCCGCGCACGGTCACCGTGCACTCACCACCGGACACCAGCGCGACCGGCCGCCTGAATGGCCGCTCACGCGTCGCGATTTCACGGGCAAGCGCGCCGATCACCTGGGCGACATCGCGGGCCTCGCCGGTAATCGTATCCCCGAGAATGGCAGTCGGCACCCCAGCCGATTCGAACACCGCAGCAGCAGCCTCCAGGCTGGCATGCGGCGCGGCAATCATCCGATGCTCGACCCGAGCGAAAACCGGATCTCCTGGCTTAGGCGTTTCAGCGATCTCACCGCGTGCACCGCGCTCCAGATGGGCTGCAACACTGGCCGGCGGGACCACGTCCCAGCGCGTCAGGATCTCGAGCGCATCCTGATAGGTGCTCGGATCGGCCGCACAGGGCCCGGAAGCAATGGCCGACAGATCATCCCCGGCCACGTCGGAGACCACCAGCGCCAGAACCCGCGCCCGCGTGGCCTGCGCCAGGCGCCCGCCCTGAATGCGCGACAGGTGCTTGCGCACCACGTTCATTTCCTGAATCGGCGCGCCGCTGAGCAGCAGCGACTGGGTCACGGCCTTCAGATCGGCCATCGAGATCGAGGCCACTGGCAGACTCAGCAAACTGGAACCACCACCTGATACCAGTACGATCAGCAGATCGTCGTCCCCAAGCTGTGACGCCGCCGACAGAATCTCGGAAGCCGCCTTTTCTCCGGCCTCGTCAGGCACCGGATGGCCGGCCTCGATCACGCGGATCCGCTCGCAGGGCAAGCCGTGCGCATAGCGCGTCACCACCAGGCCATCGAGCTGCGCATCGGCTGGCCAATGCCGCTCGACCGCCATTGCCATGCTGGCAGCGGCCTTGCCGGCGCCGACAACCAGCGTGCGACGAAGGCCCTCGATGGACTGCCTATCCGGCAGATGCGCGGCCAGCACCTTGAGCGGATCGGCCGCCGCCACTGCTGCTTCAAAACTGCTGAGCAGCAGTGCGCGCGGATCGGACATGCTCAAGCGCATCAGCCCAGTGAGGCCAACACCGCGGCACCGACATCCTGCGTGCTCGCATTGCCGCCCATGTCAGGCGTGCGCGGGCCATTCGCCGTGACATCCTCGATAGCGGCCAGGATTGCGTCATGCGCCTTCGGATAGCCCAGATGCTCAAGCATCATTGCACCGCACCAGATCTGACCGATCGGGTTGGCAATCCCTTTGCCATAGATGTCCGGAGCCGAACCGTGAACCGGTTCGAACAGTGACGGAAACTTGCCCTCCGGATTGATGTTGGCCGACGGCGCGATACCGATCGTGCCGGTGCAGGCCGGGCCAAGGTCGGACAGAATGTCGCCGAACAGATTGGAGGCTACAACCACATCGAACCAGTGCGGGTTGCGCACGAAGTGAGCGGTCAGAATGTCGATGTGAAACTTGTCCAGCTTCACATCCGGAAAGTGACTGGCCATCTCGGCGACGCGCTCGTCCCAATACGGCATTGAGATGAAGATGCCATTCGATTTGGTGGCCGAGGTCAGATGCTTCTTGGGCCGCTTCTGGGCCAGCTCAAACGCATAACGCAGCACGCGATCCACGCCAGTGCGGGTGAAGATTGACTCCTGGAGCACGAACTCGCGGTCAGTGCCCGGGAACATCTTGCCACCGACCGACGAATACTCGCCCTCAGTGTTCTCACGCACAACGTAAAAATCGATGTCACCCGGTTTGCGGTTGGCCAGCGGCGAAGGCACGCCCGGCATCAGCCGCACGGGGCGCAGGTTGATGTACTGGTCGAACTCGCGACGGAACAGCAGCAGCGAGCCCCACAACGAGATGTGATCGGGCAGGATGTCGGGCCAACCGACCGCGCCGAAATACAGCGCGTCGTGACCGCCGATCTGCTCCTTCCAGTTGTCCGGCATCATCTGCCCATGCTTGACGTAGTAGTCGCAACTGGCGAAATCAAAGTGATCGAAGGCCAGGTCAATCCCGAATTTGCGGGCAGCCGCATCCAGCACGCGCAACCCCTCGGGCATCACTTCCTTGCCGATACCATCGCCGGCCAGCACGGCAATTCTGTGTTTTGTCATTGGGTCTGTTCTCCACGAAGGCGTTTTACTGGGCGCGATTTTACGCCAGCAGAGGCAGTCAATCGCCGACCAGCCTGCAGGGAGAATCTGATCCAACTGGAATACCCGACTTGCCTTAAGCGATTGAACATGGCATCAAGTTAACCCCCCGGGATTCCCCGCAAACCAAACTTTCAGAAAGAGTCCAGCCATGGCTGAAGTCATTACACGTCGCGACGGCGGCGTAGGCACCGTCATCCTCTCCAATCCGGCCAAGTACAACGCGCTGAACTACGACATGTGGAAGGCCATTCCGCGTGTGCTGGATGAATTTGCCGCTGATCCCGACGTACGCGTGATTGTCATCGAGGGCGACGGGGAAAAGGCTTTCGTCTCCGGCGCGGATATTTCCCAGTTCGAGAGCCAGCGCACAGAAAAAAGTTCGCGCGACCAGTTCGGCGAGGCTGTTGAAGCTGCCTACCGCGCCCCCGTGCTGTGCCCGAAGCCGGTGATCGCGAAGATCCGGGGCATCTGCATGGGCGGCGGCCTGGGCCTCGCGGCGGCCTGCGACCTGCGCATCTGCTCGACCGACGTGCGCTTCCGGATGCCAGCCGCGCGGCTGGGCCTTGGCTACAACGGCACCGGTGTACAGCGTTTCCTCTCGATTCTCGGCGTGCAGAACACCTACGACATCTTCTTTACAGCCCGCATCTTTGGTGCCGATGATGCGCTGCGCATGGGTCTGGTATTGCAAGCCGTCGCCCCGGAGGCACTCGATGCAACCGTCAAGGAGATGACCGACAACATGGCCATCAACGCGCCGCTGACGATGAAGGCCCTGAAGCTGACCATGAACTCACTGCTGCAGAGTCACACAGAACGCGATCTGGCCACCGCAAACGCCGCGATCCAGGCATGCTTTGACAGCGCCGACTACAAGGAAGGCGCCAAGGCCTTCATGGAAAAGCGCGCTCCGCGCTTCACTGGCGCCTGAGCATCGCGATGACCACGACACGCATCGGCTTCATCGGCGTCGGCGTGATGGGCGAGCCGATGTGTCGCAATCTTGTGCGCAAGTCCGGCCTGCCGGTTCTTGCATACGACCCGCACCCTGCGCCGCTTGAACGACTGGCGTCGGATGGCGTGCGCAGTGCGTCGTCAGTTGCCGAGGTCATCCAGCAAAGCGACGTGATCCTGATGTCACTGCCGTCTGGCGAGATTGTCGAGTCGATCTGCCGCGGCGTGGACGGACTGATTGCCCATGGGCGTGCCGGTCAGATTCTGATCGATCTGAGCACTTCGGCAGTCGACAGCACGCGTGCGCTCGCAGCAGATTTCGCGGCACAGCAGATCGAATTTCTGGATGCCCCGGTGGCCCGCACACGCGCCGCTGCAGAGGCCGGCACACTGGCCTTGATGATCGGTGGCGAGGCTGCCACGGTCGAACGCGTTCGTCCGCTGCTGGCCACATTCGCGAGTGACATCACCCATTGTGGCCCGGTCGGCTGTGGGCAGGTCGTCAAGATCCTGAACAACATGGTGCTGTTTGAGACCGTGGTGGCGATCAGCGAAGCGCACGCCATTGGCGAGCGAGCCGGGGTCGATCCCGCGCTCCTGTTCGACGCGCTGTCCAAGGGCTCGGCCGACAGCTTTGCGCTGCGCAGCCACGGCATGAAGGCCGTGTTGCCGGGTGAATTCCCTGAGCGTGCATTCTCGGTGCAGTACGCCCGCAAGGATCTTGGCTACGCCTTGAAGCTTGCGCAGCAGACCGGCATTGATGCACGAGGCGCTCGCGTGGTGGATGCATGGTTCGAAGAAGCCATCGCCCAGGGTGACGGTGAGTTGTATCACCCGGTCATCAGCCGGCAGATCGGTCGCACCGAGCAGTAATCGCCAGCGCGGCAAGAGCACCGGAACAGTCATGATCTGCGGGCGCCCTGACTCAGGCGCCCGTTTACCAAGGAGATGCGAGTGAGCGACCTGGAGCAATTTCGCCAACAGACGCGGGCCTGGCTGGAAGCCAACTGCCCGCCTGAGATGCGCAGGCCAGCCACCACGGATGCGGACATCTGCTGGGGCGGTCGCCGCTTCAAATTCCAGTCAGACGCCCAGCGCCAGTGGCTCGAACGCATGGCCGAGCGTGGCTGGACTGTTCCGACCTGGCCGAGGGAATACGGGGGCGGTGGGCTCACGAAGGAAGAGGCGCAGGTGCTCCGCCAGGAGATGCGTGCACTGAGCTGTCGTTCGCCACTGGACAGCTTCGGCATCTGGATGCTCGGCCCGGCGCTCCTCAAGTACGGCTCCGAAGCGCATAAGCGTGAACATCTGCCTCGCATCGCGCGCGGTGAAATCCGTTGGTGCCAGGGCTACTCGGAGCCAAACGCCGGCTCCGATCTGGCCTCACTGCAGACACGAGCCGACCTGCAGGGTGATCATTTCGTCATCAACGGTCAGAAAATCTGGACCTCGTACGCTGACCAGGCTGACTGGATTTTTTGCCTGGTACGCACCGACTTCGGCGCCAAAAAACACACGGGCATCAGCTTCATGCTGTTCGACATGGAAAGCCCCGGCGTCAGCACCAGGCCGATCATGCTGATCTCGGGCAAATCACCATTCTGTGAGACCTTCTTCGACAACGTGAAGGTCCCCGCGCAGAATCTGGTCGGCGAACTGAATGGCGGCTGGTCGATTGCCAAATATCTGCTGACGCATGAGCGCGAAATGATCGGCGGTATCGGCGACCGCAATGCGGTACCGCCGCTGGGTCGCTTCGCGCTCAACAAGATCGGCGCCGATGAACAGGGCCGCCTCGCCGATCCCGGACTTCGCGCCGATGCGGCGCGCTTCGAGATCGACGAACTGGCGTTCCGCGCGCTGATGGAGCGCACGATGGAAAACTCACGCAAGGGCATCGGCGACCCGGCGTTTTCGTCAGCGCTGAAATATTACGGTGCCGAGCTGAACAAGCGCCGCTACGAACTGATGATGTCAGCCTCCGGATCGGACGGCCTGGAATGGGAAGGCGAGCGGTCCAACGACGGCGCGCTGGTACGCACCTGGCTGCGCACAAAAGCCAATTCGATCGAGGGTGGCACCAGCGAAGTGCAGCTGAACATCATTGCCAAGCGGCTGCTGGGCCTGCCCGGCGCGTAAGGAATACCGATCATGGCACTGACACTGAATCAAGAGCAGCAGATGCTGCGCGACAGCGCGCAGGCATTCCTGAATGAAAGCGCCCCAGTTGCGCATCTGCGAGCACTGCGTGATGCCCGCGATGCCCAGGGCTTCTCGCGCGAACTTTGGTCGAACTTCGGCGACATGGGTTTTGCCGGCGTCATGATTCCCGAGGCCCATGGGGGCGTGGCGCTTGGTGTGCTCGAGGCCGGACAGATCGCCGAGCAGTTGGGCCATACGCTGACTCCATCGCCTTTCCTTTCAAGTGCCGTGCTCGCGGCCAGCGCACTGGTTCGCGGCGGTACGCCGGCCCAGCAGACACACTGGCTGCCGAAAATCGCGTCAGGCAGCGCGGTCGCCGCGCTGGCCGTCGACGAGCACAGCAAGCACCGACCAAGCGCCATCAGCACCCAAGCCCGCGCCCATGGATCGGGCTATCAGCTTGATGGGGAAAAAACCTTCGTCGTCGATGGTCATATCGCCGATCTGCTAGTCGTTGCAGCACGGACTGATGGCAGGTCTTCAGAGGGAATCGCTGGGGATCAGGTCACGCTTTTCCTGGTCGATCCGAAAGCCCCCGGCGTGACCATCGAACGCAGCCTGCAAGTGGATTCACACAATGCTGCGCGACTGCGACTGTCCGGCGTCCAACTTCAAGCTGATGCCATGCTCGGCAGTGCAGCGGCAGCCCACCAGGGAGGGGCGCTGCTCGAAGCAGTGCTGGACACCGGGCGTGCTGTGCTTGCGGCGCATCTGGTGGGCATCGCCGACGAAGTGTTTGAACGCACTCAGACCTATCTGAAGGAGCGTAAGCAGTTCGACCGCCTGATCGGCGAATTCCAGTCGCTGCAGCACCGGATGGCCATGCTCTACACCGATATCGAACTGGCCCGCGCGATGACCTTGCGTGCCTTCGAAGCCTTGAGCGCAGATGCACAGAACGACAAGACCCGAGCCATTGTCTCGGCCGCCAAAGCGCGCGCCTGCACAAGCGTCAACCTGGCGGTCTGCGAGGCCGTACAGATGCACGGCGGCATGGGCATGACGGATGCCTTTGACATCGGTCTGTTCATGAAACGCGCTCGCGTGACCCAGGAATGGCTTGGCGATGCAAATTTTCATGCAGACCGTTTTGCACGGCTGTCTGGCTATTGATCAAAGAATCTGCACAACATACCGACCAGACGCCGGGCAATCACTTCACACCCCGTCTTCCGCCGTCTGCATTCACGCACAACCGACCGACATCAACTTTCAACCGGAGCAACCCGACCATGACAACGAAAATGAAAGCCGCAATCCGCGGCGAACACGGCCTGGAACTGGTGCAGATCGATGCCCCGCGTCCAGGCGCCGAAGAAGTGCTGGTGCGCGTTCAGGCAGTCTCGCTGAACCGCGCTGATCTGGGCGTACTGGCTGGTCATATGCATGGCAACATCGGCGGCCCAGGCACCGTACTGGGCATGGAATTCGCCGGCGAAGTCGTCGAGGTCGGAGCCGGGGTCACCGGCATTGCTCCGGGAGACCGCGTGATGTGCTCGGGCAAAGCCGCCTTCGCCCAGTACGCGGTGGCCGACATGGGCCGTACGATCAAGCTGCCGACCAACGCGATGACCTTTGAGCAGGCAACCACACTGCCGGTCGCGCTGCAGACGATGCATGACGCGCTGATCACGAATGGCCGACTGAAGAAAGGCGAATCGGTGCTGATCCAGGGCGCCTCATCGGGCGTCGGCCTGATGGCGCTGCAAATCGCCCGGCTGATGGGAGCAGGTACCGTGATGGGAACCTCAGGCAACGCAGCACGCCGCGCCCGTCTCACCGAATTCGGCGCAGATCTCGCGCTGGATAGCAACGATCCAGACTGGGTCAAGCAGGCCCTGGAGGCAACAGGCGGCAAAGGCGTCGATTTGACCATTGACCAGCTGTCGGGTGCCGTAATGAACCAGAGCATGGCTGCTGCAGCTGTGCTTGGGCGCATCGTCAACGTCGGCCGTCTGGCCGGTACGCGGGCCGAGTTCGATTTCGACCTGCATGCACTCAAGCGCATCGACTACATCGGGGTGACCTTCCGCACGCGTTCGGTGCAAGAAGTACGCGAAATCTCCCGCAGGATGACTGCCGATCTGGCACCCCATTTCGCGTCGGGGAAACTGGCCCTGCCGATCGACAAGGTGTTCCCGTTCGAGCAGATCGGGGCGGCCTTTGATCACATGCGCGAGAACAAACACTTCGGCAAGATCGTCGTCACGATGGGTTGAGCAAACCCAGGCGCAGCAGTTTCTGGTCGCCGAGGATGACCGGATCAATCAGGCTCTGCTGCGCGCGATCCGTAAGCTGTCCCGTCGGGCGAATTCCCCAATCAGTCTGCTGACCGCCAACGTCTTCATCAAGATCAGGCGGGCCAGTGCGGTGGATGCGAACCCGGAGGCATCGACGGGCGCAGGTTCATCGGAGGCGTCTGGGCAAACTGCGCGGCGGGACGTGTCGCGACAAGCCGACCCCATCCGGTCTCGGTCGTTTCCTGATAACCGTCGAACTCTGCAATCGGACCGCCCAGTCCGTTTTCCACGCGACCAAGGCTGCGCAACCAATGCCCGGTCTGCGCCAGGGAGACACGGACATGCCAGCTGCCCCCCTCGCGGGACTGACGCAGCAGCGCGGCCTGCGCGGCAAAGGCCATCAGATAACCGGAGGCGTAGTCGAGGATCTGCATCGGCAAGGGACGAGGCTGATCGCTGCCGGCTGCCTGCGCCTCGGCGCGGTTGAAACCGGTGGCAGTCTGGACCAGCGAATCGAAGCCACGTCGGGTGGCCCACGGTCCCTGATGGCCATAGGCACTGAGCGTCACGTACACGATGCCCGGGCTCAACGCTGCCGCCTGCTGCGGCCCGAAGCCCAGTTGCTCAAGACCGCCGGGTCGATACCCCTGCACCATGACATGTGCACCCCTGAGCAACTGCGTGAACCTCGCCGCATCGGTGCGCTCTCGCAGATCCAGCAGCGTCGCCAGCTTGCCCCGGCTGGTGTCGATGATGGCTTCGATATTGGGCAGATGCGGTGAATTGACCAGCATCACATCGGCACCACAGGTAGCCAGCATGCGTCCGCAGGTGGGGCCGGCCAGAATGCGGGTCAGATCGAGCACCCGCAATCCGGACAACGGCGCAGCCGCTGCATCGACCGGCGGCAGCGGGCGTACAGGGGCTTCTGCGATTTTTTCAAGAGTAAACAAAGGCATCGCAGCGACGGCTGCGCCCTGCGGATGCCGGTCCCACTGCTCAAATGAGCGCATTGCAGTGACCACAAGACCAGCCTCGGCTGCAGCCTGCTCAAAGTCCTCGGCGCGCCAGCGGGCGAGGGCCTTGACGACATCGTCTTTGGAGGTCGAGTCATCCGCTTTGAGCCCAAGCAAGGCCAGAGCACCGTCGCGATGATGCGCAAAATTTGCATGAATGCGGATCCAGCCCGGCTCGGCATCACCGCCACAAGGGTACAGCCCGGAGAAGCGATCCCAGATCTCGGGGATGCGACCATCAATCGAAAAATGCCCGCAGCACTCCAGTGCCGCATGGCGCATATCGACCGTCACGCGCTGACGCTGGCCGGTGCGCGCATGACGGATCTCGCTGGCGGCCAGTGCCGCAGCCGCAATGGTGGTCTGTGCCGCCGTGCCGACGGCAAACGACGACGGCAGCGCGGGATCGGCGCCTGTCAGGCAGGCACTGGCCAGCGCATCCGTTGGCAGACCCGCCAGCTGCCACAGGGTAGCGAGAACCTCACTCGACTTATTCATCATCAGACTCCCTGCGGAACAGGCGGCCCGTCGGGCCCATTCGACGCATCGGTTACTTCGGCCGCCTTTTGACGCTCCTGCGCCTGTGCCTGCCACATCCGCGCATAGATGCCTGCCTGCGCGATCAGCTGCGCATGACGACCCGTTTCGACGATCCGACCTTGATCAAGCACGATGATCTGATCTGCATTCACCACCGTTGACAGTCGATGAGCGATCACGAGGGTGGTCCGTCCTGCCGCGGCCGCCTCGAGTGCGCCCTGAATTGCCTGCTCGTTACGAGTATCCAGCGCCGAGGTGGCCTCATCCAGAATCAGCACAGCGGGATCCTTGAGCATGGTCCGGGCAATCGCCACGCGCTGCTTCTCACCACCCGACAGCTTCAGACCGCGCTCACCGACGCGAGTCTCATAGCGCTCAGGCAGACGCTCGATCAGCGGGTCGAGCTGCGCAGCACGACAGGCCGCCGCGATTTCCTCCGGTGATGCATCCGGACGTCCGTAAGCGACGTTGTAGCCGATCGTGTCATTGAACAGCACGGTGTCCTGCGGAACGATCCCGATCGCGGCGCGCAGACTTTGCTGATTCACATCGCGCAGATTCTGACCGTCGATCAGGATGGCCCCCGATGAAACATCATAGAACCGGAACAGCAGGCGCGACAAAGTCGACTTGCCCGCACCACTGGCGCCGACCACCGCCGTCGTGGTGCCTGGTTCAATCGTAAAGCTGATGCCGTGCAGGATTTCTCTTGCAGGTTCATAGGCGAACCGAACCTGTTCGAAACGGATCTGCGGCCCTTGCGGATGGCGCAGTTCAAGGGGCTGCGCATTGGCCGCATCGCGGATTTCCCGATTGACCTCGAGCAGCGAAAACATCCGGTCCAGATCGGTCAGGCTCTGCTTGATCTCGCGGTACAGCACGCCCAGGAAATTCAGTGGTATGTAAAGCTGAATCATGAAGGCATTGACCAGCACCAGATCGCCAAGCGTCATACGCCCCTCGGCCACCTCGACGGTCGCACGCCAGACCATCAGCGTGACCGCGCTTGCAATGATCACCGACTGACCAATGTTCAGCAGCGACAGCGAGGCCTGGCTTTTGAGAATGGCACGCTCATAGCGGTGCAGCGTCTCATCGTAGCGATCAGCCTCGAACTTTTCATTGCCAAAGTACTTGACCGTTTCGTAGTTCAGGATCGAATCGATGGCCCGCGTACTGGCCTTCGAATCGAGGTCATTCATCGCCCGCCTGAAATGCGTGCGCCATTCGGTCACTGTGACCGTGAAAACGATATACAGCAGCAGTGCAGCAACCGTGATCAGGCTGAACCAGACGTCGTAATTCAGTGCCAGATAGATCAGCACCAATGTGATTTCGATCAGCGTCGGCAGGATACTGAACAGTGTGTAAGACACCAGCGACGAGATGGCTCGCGTGCCCCGCTCAATGTCGCGGGTCAGACCGCCGGTCTGTCGCTCAAGATGAAAGCGCAGCGAGAGCGCATGAAGATGGTTGAAAACCTCCAGCGCAATTGTGCGCACGGCGCGGGCCGTTACGCGCGCAAACGTCAGTTCACGCAACTCGGTGAACAGCGTCGTCGACAAGCGCAACAGACCGTAGCCAACCACCAAGGCTACCGGGACCGCAATCATGGCGCCCGCAGAAGTGCTGCCGTTGGCAGGCGTCAGCGCATCGACAATGCTCTTGAGCAGAACCGGCACCCCAACGTTGGCCAGCTTAGCCGCCAGCATGAAGGCCAGGGCAAGTAGTACGCGAAACCGGTATTGCCAGAGATAGGGCAGCAACGTGGCAATTGTCTGCCAGTCACTGCGCGGCGCACCGGCAGCGTTGGCAGCAGGCAACGGAAGGGATTGGGATGCATGATGGCGCATCCGCTCAATGCTAGCAGGGGGCGGGTTTCTGAGTTGGCCGGGACAGGCTAAGGGTCAATTTTTTGTCTCGATGGACAGTCTCCTCGACACAGGCAAGCTCCCCCAGAGCCCGCAGGTATCGCAAAATCCAGCTATGACCAAGTTAAGGATTTCCCGATGAACGAAAACCACAAACCGCCGAACCATGAGCTGATCCTGCGCGTTGTCCCGATGCCGGCCGATGTCAATGCCAACGGCGATATTTTCGGTGGCTGGGTTATGTCCCAGGTCGACATTGCCGGGGGTGTAGCCGCTGCGCAGCGCGCCCGCGGTCGCGTCGCCACGGTGGCGGTCAATTCGTTTCAGTTCCGGCAGCCGATTTCAATCGGGGATGTCGTGTCCTTCTACGCATCCGTCCAGAGGATCGGGCAGACTTCAATCACAGTCCACGTGGAAGTGATCGCAGAACGCAACCCGTCGGATCCGGTCGTCGTCAAGGTGACCGAAGCGACGCTGACCTATGTCGCCATTGACCGCGATGGCAGCAAGCGGAAAGTTGCTGCGACCTGAGCGTTTTTCGAGTTCCTGCGGACAGCCTCACAAGGTAGCATCGCAGACCAGAGTGCTGTCCAATGCCGCGCAACGGGTGCAGCAGCCGTGCCGCATCTGTGGTTGTGCGGCAATCCCCAAAGAATCGAACAAACTGGAACACACCAATGAAGATGCCCCTGGAAGATGTGATCGTTCTTGACCTCTCGCATGCACTTGCCGGCCCGCACTGCTCGACGCTGCTTGCCGATTTTGGCGCGCAAGTCATCAAGCTCGAAACTCCGGGAGCTGGCGATATCGCGAGAGCCTGGGGGGCGGCCTTGCCTGGTGGCGAGAACTCCTACTTCGTCGGTCTGCATCGCAACAAGCATGGGATCTCAATTGATCTGAAGAGCGCAGAGGGCAAGGAGCTGTTCTTCAAGCTGGCTGAAAAAGCCGACGTGATTCTGGAGAACTTCCGGCCGGGCGCCCTGGAGCGACTTGGTCTGGGCTATGAGGCCGTCAAGGCGCGCAACCCGGGCATCATCTACACCTCGGTCTCGGGCTTTGGCCAGGACGGCCCATACCGCGATCGCGCCGCAATGGATCTGATCGTTCAGGCCGAAAGCGGCATGATCAGCATCACTGGCGAGGAAGGGGGTAACGGCGTGCGCTGCGGCGTTTCGATTGCCGATCTGACCGCTGGGATGTACGCAGCCTACGGCACGATGCTGGCGCTGCGCGTCAAGGAGAAGACCGGACAGGGACAACGCGTCGATGTGTCGATGCTCGAGGGGCAGCTGTCGCTGCTGAACGTGAACATGAGCGCGTTCCTGGCTGATGGCGAAATGCCGGTTCCGATGGGTACGGCATACAAGGCGCTGCTGCCTTACCAGACCTTCCGCACCGCGACCCGTGATCTGGCCATTGCCATCGGCAGCCAGAAGCTGTGGAAGATCTTCTGCCCGCTGATCGGTCACCCGGAAATCATCGACGACCCGCGCTTCATCGATAACGCGGCTCGCATCGCCAACCGTGATGCGCTGATCAATCTGGTGCAGAGCGCCTTCCTCACCAGACCCTACGAGGAATGGGAACAAATTCTGCTCAAGGCTGGCGTGCCGGTCGGCGCGGTCAACAACGTCGGCGAGTTGCTTGCGCATCCGCAGATCGAGGCCCGTGGCGCGATGGTCGATATGGAGCATCCGCGCGCCGGCAAGGTGAAGATGGTCGGTGTGCCGGTGAAACTCTCGGACACACCGGGAGCCGTGCGCTCGCCGTCACCGATGCTCGGCGAACATTCGGTGCAAACCTTGCGGGATGTCCTGGGGCTGGGAGACGCCGAGATCCAGCGGCTGCTCGAGACTGGGGTCGTACACGGCGCAGAGTGAGCCCGGATACGTCGTGGCTTGTTAAGCGAAAACCGCAGCGCAGATCAGCAACACCCATCAGAAACACCGGTCGCTGATCGTCGACCGCGGCAGCGTCCAGGTCCCGGACGCTGCCGCGATCAGCTCAAGACAGATCAGGCCGGCACCGAGGTGCGCGCACTCAGCACGCCCCCTTCATAGCGCGCCTCGAGCGACGCTGCACCGCCTGCCGTGTTGAACGGCAGCGTCAGCGTGCCGG
>JAURMJ010000100.1 GCA_030830765.1 Quisquiliibacterium sp. | reverse complement strand
GTTCAGTTCGAAGTGCGCCGCGGTCCTAAGGGAATGCAGGCAGCAGCGATCCGTCCGCTGTAAGCTTGAACAGGCAAGGCCGGGTGCTTGTCGCCCGGTCTTCGTGACATCATGGTTCACCGGATTTTTCCGGTTGCCTGATTAGCGAATAGAAAAACCCCCGCGGTTGCAAACCCCGGGGGTTTTTTTATTTCATCTGATCAAGGACGGGCAGGCCTGTTCGGTCAGTGGCGATGGCCCCGATGCGAACCGGTTGGGGTGGCGATCCAGTGCCGATGGCCTGGTGCCGAGATCACGAACTTGCCGCGTGTCCGGTGAGCGACAGGACCGTGCCTGTACACCGGCGGGTGTCGGTAGATTGGGTGCGCTGCTGCATAGACCTGCGGCGCTGAGTGGAGCGGCCGATGCATGACGAGGCCACGCCTGTGCACGGGGGCCGGCATGACGACGAACGGCGCCGGCGGCAAGGACATCATCGGCAGGGACTGCGACACGATGATCGACGCTGTCGGCATGCCGGCCCGCAGCGCGAAGCTGCCGTTCGAGCCGACGCTGACTGACCAGCTGGTTCCGTGGGCCACCGACGCAGTCGAGATCGTGAGCAGGGCTGCGCCAAGCAGCAGGGTTGAGGTCATCCGTTTCATGATCGGTTCTCCTTATTGGGCAACGCCCTGATGCTATTTCGCATCGCCCGGGAAGGCTCGCGACTTTACAATCCGTTACCGTTCTTACCGGATCGCATCGGCCGATCCAGAGTTTTCCAGGGATCTCGATGCACGAAAGTCAGCCGCAGCATCAAGCCACAGGAGCCATGCTGCTTGTTGTCTGTGCCGGCATGGTCGGCGCATTGAATATCGGCAAAGTGCCGTCGACGCTGCCGGCTCTTCAGCAGTCCTTTGGGATGTCACTTGTCGAGGCGAGTTTCCTGGTCTCGATGTTTCAGGCTGCCGGCATGCTGCTCGGTCTGTTCGGTGGCGTGCTTGCCGATCGCTTCGGGGCGCGCCGCGTGATGTCTGCCGGTCTCATGGTGCTGGCGCTGGCCAGCGCCGTCGGAGCACTCAGTGCTTCTGCCGCAATATTGCTGGTCAGTCGTGCCCTGGAAAGTACGGGCTTTCTGCTGACGGTGCTGCCCGGGCCAGCTTTGCTCCGACGCGTTGTCGCGGTGCGTCGATTCTCCTATGCGCTGGGCTGGTGGGGCAGCTACATGCCTGCCGGAACCTCGCTTGGCCTGGCGCTGACCCCCTGGTTGACTGGTTTTGGCGGCTGGCAGCTGGCCTGGTGGGCGACAGCGTCGGCCGCTGCGCTGATGTCAGGACTGGTCTGGCGATCTCTGCCCGCCGATCCGCCCTCGCACGCGGTGCAGGTTCGTGTGCTTGCACTTGCACGCAATACGATCTGTACGCCCGGTCCCTGGTTGCTGGCCGCCTGCTTCAGGCTCTACGCCGGTCAATTCATCTCGGTGTTCGGGTTTTTGCCGACGGTCTATCAGCAGGCCGGTATTGCGCCGACGCTGGCTGGATTGCTGACTGCGCTGGGCGTTCTGGTCAATGTGCTTGGCAATGTCGGCGCCGGGGTGCTGATGCAACGGGGGATCTCTCGCACGCTGGTCATGTCCGTCACATCGGGAGTGATGGCGATCTGCGCCGTGATGATCTTTTCCGACTCACTTGCTTTTGGGTTGCGTTACACCGCGGTCCTGATGTTTTCTACGGTTGGCGGGCTGATTCCCGGCACCTTGTTCACGACTGCGCCGCGCTTTGCACCCTATCCGGGGGCTGTTTCCACGACGACCGGACTGATGCAGCAAGGCTCATCGATCGGACAGTTCTTTGCGCCGCCACTGGTTGCGGCAGTCGCAACCATGAGCGGTGGATGGCAGGGCGGCGGGCTGATGATCGCGGCAATCGCGGTGCTGAATACCGGGGTGGCGGTTGCAGTGGGTCGACTGGATCGCGCGCTCGAAATGCGCCGTACGCGTTGATCCCAAGCGATGCCCAGGGCTGGTGTTGCTGCCTCGCTGTCACACAGTCGAGCAGTGCCACGGTTTTGACCCCGATCAGGGAAGACTGCGGGGCAATCAACAGCGCGCGTAGTCTGGAACTGCTCGGTGATTTGCCTGCGTCTTAGTCGAGCAGGTCGCGAGCCCGATCACGGGCACTGAGATTCGGCGTCGGGGCCTGGACTCGCCGCTGGCGACTACGCCGTTGGACAACGAACCAGATCATGGCGCCGACAAGCAGCAGGCCGAACGGTCCGAACCACAACACCAAGGTACTGTCCCTGATTGGCGGCCGGTACAGAACGAAATCGCCGTAGCGCTGCACCAGGTAGTCCTTGATTTCCTGATCGCTGTTGCCTTGCGCGATCAGATCTTCGACCTGATTGCGCAGATCGAGCGCCAGACCGGCCTGCGAGTCGGCCAGGGTCTGGTTCTGACAGACGAGACAGCGAAGTTCCTCAGCCAACTTGTTGAAGCGTTCACTGTGGCGTTTCTCGGTGGCCGTGACCGGCCCCGGACTGGTCTGGGCCTGCGCCGCCGGCAGGGCCAGGGTACCGCTGACGAGCAGGGTGATCAGGGCGACCAGGACGCTTCGGGTCAGGATGTCAGGCAGCAGTCTGCGCAATCTCATTTCATTGCCCCTGCAGTTTGTTCAGCAGAGGAATGATCCGGGTTTCCAGTGCATCGGCAGTCAATGGGCCGATATGCTTGTACCGCACAATGCCGGCCTTGTCGATGATGAAGGTTTCGGGCGCGCCGTAGACACCCCAGTCGATCGCAGCCTTGCCGTCACGGTCCGCGATGCTGATCGCGTAGGGATTACCCAGCTTTTGCAGCCAGGCGCGACCTGCTTTCGGGTCATCCTTCCAGTCCATCCCAACGATCGGGGCGATCTTGCGCCGCGCCAGTTCATTGAGCAGCGGGTGCTCGACGCGACAGCCGGCACACCACGAGCCCCAGACATTCAGCAGCCAGACCTTGCCCTTCATCTGCTCGGAGGACCATTGCACCGAGAGATCATGCAACAGCGGCAGCGCCGTCGTTGGCGCTGGCTTGTTGATCAGCGGCGAAGGGATTTCCCGTGGGTCGCGGTCCAGGCCCTTGAGCAGAAACCAGGTCAGCCCCAGAAAAACAGCCAGCGGGATCAGGAATTTCAGTGCGCGCATTCTGAGTGGCTCTGGGGTGTCTGGTTCGGGCTTTGACTCGTCAGGGAGCAGATTGTCAGAGGCTCGGTCTGCCGGCAACTGCATTGGCCGCCCCCGCGGCTGCCCCGCTGCCGGTCAACGCCCCGGTCCGGGCGCCTCGGCGATAACGCTTGTCGGTCGCAGCCATCGCACCGCCGGCAGCCATCAGCAGGCAGCCCAGCCAGATCCAGTTGACAAAGGGCTTGATCTGCGCGCGGATTGCCCAGGCATCCCGGTCGATTGCTTCTCCCATGGAGAGGTAGACATCGCGGATCAGGCTGCGGTCGATTGCGGCCTCGGTCATCGGCTGTCCGCTTGAGCGGTAGACGCGTTTTTCGGGGCGAAGCGTTGCGACCAGCTTGTCACCTTGTGTCACTGTGAAGATGCCCCGGGTCGCCTCATAGTTCGGACCTTTGATATCGCGCAGCGCGTCGAAGCGGATCGAATAACCGGCCACCTGCACGGTCTGACCAATCCGGATCGCACCGTCATGCGCCACCTCGTAGCTTTTGACCAGCGTGACTCCAATCACAAACACAGCAACGCCCAGATGGGCCACGTGCATGCCCCAGATCGAGCTGGACATCAATCGGGCCCGGCGCGGCGCAAGTTTGCCGTCGGCACCG
>JAURMJ010000099.1 GCA_030830765.1 Quisquiliibacterium sp. | reverse complement strand
GATGTAGGGAAACATCCACCGGGTCATCAAAACCGCTGCATCAAAGGACGCCGGGTCGCGGGACAGTCCGGAGGCCATGCCCCAGACCAGGATCGGTGCCGCAGCCACGCCCAGCGCCGACACCAGCAGCAGGATCCAGAACAGTGCGGTCGCGATGTGATCGACCATGATGCGGGTATCCTGCTCGCCGTGCTCTTCGCGCGAGCGGGCCAGCATCGGGACGAAAGCCTGCGAAAATGCACCTTCTGCGAACATCCGACGCAGCAGGTTGGGCAGTCTGAATGCGACAAAAAAGGCGTCGGTCTGTGCTGAGGCGCCGAAGGTCGAGGCAACCAGATATTCACGAATCAGGCCCGTGACCCGGGAAAGCAGCGTCAGGCCGCTGACGGTGGCGGCCGCACGGAACAGACTCATCGGCAAACTCGCAGTGTCATGTTCACGGGCAGTCGGGCCTTGCGCTTGCAAGTCAGGCTAAAAAGAAATTATAATTCAAGGCTTTCCGGAAACTTCCTAAACACTGGAACCGGGCAACATCCACAGACCTCTAGGTAAGTGACAAGCCGTTTTCTGCGGGTGTCAGGCAGGCAGTTTCGGATTCAATCCGACGCACGGCAGGCCAAGACAACCCCAGGTTGGCTGGTGATCTACCCAGACAGAACACCCAGGATTTTCGCATGGCCAACATCGCATCCTCCCGCAAACGCGCCCGTCAGGCCGTTACGCTCAACGCTCACAACTCGAGCCTGCGTTCGCGCATGCGCACCGCAATCAAGGCGGTTCGTAAAGCCATCGAGGCCGGTGACAAGGCAGCAGCGATGCAGACCTTCTCGGCATCGACCAGCGTCATCGACAGCATCGCCGATAAGAAGATCGTGCACAAGAACACCGTAGCGCGCTATAAAAGCCGCCTGGCTGCCGCCGTCAAGGCGATGGCCTGAGCCATCCAAGGACGGGCGCCGGTTGGCGTTCGTTGCTGGATACGGTCACCCTCAGGGGTCCGGCAAGCTTGAGCGAGGGTGCCCGATTGGTACTTTGACAGGCTCAGGCAAGGCGCAGGTTGGCGCATCGTAACGGCGTGAATCCAGCGCCGCAGCCCAGAAAAGGCGCCCGCGAGGCGCCTATTTCTATTGTTCCGGAACAATTGCCGCTTCAGTCGCCTGCCGGTTGCCCGGTGTATTCAGGACCCGCGTTGTACTCAAGGCGTCTGGTGTACTCAGCGACGGTGGTGCACTCAGCGAGTCTGGTGCCCTCAGGGCTTTGACATCTGCGATGCAGGATAACTTCGCTGGCCAAAGAGCGCTGAGCCGACGCGCACCATGGTCGAACCTTCGGCGATTGCTGACTCCAGATCATCGGACATCCCCATCGACAGCGTATCGAACGTCAGATCTTCATCGCGCAGGGCGTTACGGATGTTTTCGTAAACGGCTCTGACGCGCGCGAATTGTTCGCGCTGCAGTTCAATCCGTTCGGTCGGTGCGGGGATCGCCATCAGGCCGCGCAGTTTCAACCGGGGCAAGGTGGCAATCAAACGGGCAAGTTCCAGTGCCTGTCCAGGCGGACAGCCGCTTTTGCTGTCCTCGGCACTGACATTCATCTGCAGGCAGATATTCAGCGGTTTCAGGCCTTCGGGACGCTGCTCGGACAACCTGCGTGCAATCTTGTCCCGGTCCACTGATTGGACCCAGTGAAAGTGCTCTGCGATCGGTCGGGTCTTGTTCGACTGGATTGGCCCGATGAAATGCCACTCAAAAGGGATTTCGGGGCGCGCCATCACGCACGTCTCGATTTTCGGCAGCGCCTCCTGCAGATAGCTTTCTCCGAAGGCCGTCTGACCCAGGTCAGTCACCTGCAGAATGCTCTGCGCATCGAATGTCTTGCTGACCGCAAGCAACTGCACATCAGCCGGATTGCGGCCGTAGCTCAAGCGGGCGGTCTTGATGCGTGCGATCAGACCAGCATGACGCGCCTGAATAATCGATTTACCGTTCATCGCCTCATTCTACTTCTGGTCCTGTGCACGCAGGCATAGCGACCGATCCAGGGCACAGTGTTGCAAAATAGCGGGGTAGCGTTCGGTGAGACTCCCCGCCCTGGAGGGAGGACTGACACAACGTTGGGGGAAAGCATGGATATCGCGGAACTGCTCGCATTTGCCGTCAAGAACAAGGCATCAGACCTTCACCTGTCGGCCGGATTACCACCGATGATCCGTGTGCATGGCGATGTGCGCAGGATCAATCTGCCTCCGATGGAGCATGGCGACGTTCACGGGATGATCTACGACATCATGAACGACTCGCAGCGCAAGGAGTATGAAGAGAACCTTGAGTGCGATTTCTCTTTTGCGATTCCAGGGCTTGCGCGTTTTCGGGTCAACGCCTTCGTTCAGCAGCGGGGTGCTGCCTCGGTGATGCGGACCATCCCGTCCAAGGTGCTGACCCTGGATGAATTAAATGCGCCGAAGATCTTTACCGAGATCTCCAACCAGCCACGCGGCCTGGTGCTGGTGACCGGACCGACCGGTTCAGGCAAGTCGACAACACTTGCGGCGATTATCAATTACATCAACGAGAACCACTACGGGCACATTTTGACCGTTGAGGATCCGATTGAATTCGTGCATGAGTCCAAGCGCTGCCTGATCAATCAGCGGGAGGTTGGCCCGCAGACCCTCTCGTTCAATAACGCGTTGCGATCCGCACTGCGTGAAGACCCCGATGTGATCCTGGTTGGAGAGCTGCGTGACCTGGAGACTATTCGCTTGGCGCTGACCGCGGCCGAGACGGGCCACCTGGTGTTCGGAACCCTGCATACTTCGTCGGCTGCCAAGACGATCGACCGGATCGTTGACGTGTTTCCTGCGGCAGAAAAGGAGATGGTCCGTGCGATGCTGTCGGAATCGTTGAAGGCGGTGATCTCGCAGTCGTTGCTCAAGACCAAGGATGGTGCGGGCCGGGTCGCCGCACACGAGATCATGATCGGGACGCCGGCAATCCGTAATCTGATTCGTGAGGCCAAGGTGGCGCAGATGAATTCGGCCATTCAGACTGGCGCCTCAGTCGGGATGCAGACATTGGATCAGTGCCTGACCGATCTGGTGCGCAAGAACCGGATCTCCATGTCTGAGGCCCGCTCCGCAGCCCAGGTGAAAGAAAACTTCCCGGGCTGAGCCGGAACAACAGACGGACGGCAGGTAATGTGAGCAATTCAGGCGAACCTCAGGGACGCTCAGGAGATGTAAACCATGGAACGTGAACAGGCATCAAGATTTCTGCAGGATCTGCTCAAGCTGATGATGGCCAAAAACGGCTCGGATCTCTTCCTGACCGCTGATTTCCCACCGGCCTTCAAGATCGACGGCAAAGTGGCGCCGGTTTCGGCCGTGCCGCTGTCGCCACAACATACGCTGGAGCTTGCGCGCGCGCTGATGAACGACCGTCAGGCAGCCGACTTCGAGGCGCATAAGGAGGCCAATTTCGCGATCAGTCCTACTGGCATTGGCCGCTTTCGGGTCAATGCGTTCAT
>JAURMJ010000098.1 GCA_030830765.1 Quisquiliibacterium sp. | reverse complement strand
GTCGCGCGTCGTGCCGGCCGATGAGCTGATGAATCAGGCCCGTGATCTGGCACAGCGGATCGCCGCCAACCCGGGGCCGACGCTGCGCATGTCCAAGAAGCTGTTGCGCGAAGGTCAGCATATGCGTCTCGATTCCCTGCTTGATCTGTCGGCTGCCTACCAGGCGATTGCGCATCACACGCCCGAGCATGAACAGGCCATTGATGCCTTCCTGTCTTCGATGAAGAAGCGCTGATTGGGCGCAAGCGAGTGCGACGGCACTGCCAAGACCGATCAGTTTGCTGGCAAGTGTCGGCGCCGAGCGCATCAACAGCAACCGTCAGGAGATTTCAGTGAATGCGCCAAGTTTCAAGGCCAGTGGCCCGGCCATCGAACTGCCGGTTGACTGGCCGGCACGGACACTGGCTCAGACCTATGCGGCACTGACTGCGCCTGGCACGCCCTTTGAACTTGAGCCACTGACCATTGATGGTCGTCAGGTACGGGGCTGGAAGCACGGACCCAAGACTTATCGAGATCTGTTTGTGGCCGGTCGCTTGCATGGTGATCGAACTTTTCTTGTGTTCGATCGCGAGCGCGCCAGCTTTGAGGCCTTCTCGCGGGCAACCCTTGTACTTGCCCATGAGTTGAGCAGGCAGGGCGTCCGCAAGGGTGATCGGGTCGCTCTGGTGATGCGTAATCTGCCGGAATGGCCGGTTGCCATGTTCGCGGCATCGCTGATCGGAGCGATCATCACGCCGCTGAATGCCTGGTGGACTGGGGCGGAGTTGCAGTATGGGCTGGTTGACGCCGGCTGCAGGCTGGCAATCGTCGATCGTGAGCGCCTGGAGCGGCTGACCGAGCATCTGCATGAATGCCCGGCGCTCGAGCGTGTCTACGTGGCGCGCGGGAACGGTGTCTACGTGGCGCGCGGGAACGAGGAGATCGCGCATCCGAGAGTGCATCGGCTTGAGGAGGTGATCGGTCAGGTTGACGGTTGGATCAATCTGCCCGATCTGCCGATGCCGGATGTGCAAATCGATCCAGAGGATGATGCAAGCATCCTCTACACCTCGGGCACTACGGGCAGGCCGAAGGGCGCACTTGGCTCTCATCGTGGCGGCGTCTGCTCGACGATGGCCGCGCAGTTCAACGCGGCGCGTAATTTCATCCGGCGCGGCGAACCGGTACCCAGACCCGATCCATCGGCCCCGCAGCGTTCCGTGTTGATGGCGATTCCGTTCTTTCATGTCACCGGCTGCCAGGCAATTCTTTTTCCGACGCTGTACTCCGGCGGCAAGATCGTGATGCTGCATCGCTGGGATGCGGAAGTGGCCATGCAGATGATTGAGCGAGAGCGCATCACCAGTGCCGGTGGCGTGCCGACAATCGCCTGGCAACTGATCGAGCATCCGGCGCGCGAACGCTATGACCTGTCATCGCTCGAATCAGTGGCCTATGGCGGTGCACCGGGGTCGGCGGAGCTGGTACGGCGCATCAAGCAGACCTTCCCGAAGTCGGCTCCTGGCTTGGGTTGGGGTATGACCGAAACCTGTGGCGTGGTGACCGGCAATTCGGCAGAGGATTACCTGTTCCGGCCCGACAGCAGCGGACCTGCAATCCCGGTGTGTGATCTGAAGATTGTCGACGATCAGGGCAATACGCTGCCACCTGGGAGTGTCGGCGAGCTTTGGGTCAGCGGTCCGAACATCGTGCGCTGCTACTGGAATAAGCCCGAGGCGAGCGCGCAGGCGATCACGGATGGTTGGCTGCATACCGGGGATCTTGCCGTGCTCGATGACGAGGGTTTTCTTTATATCGTCGACCGCAAGAAGGACATGCTGATTCGCGGCGGGGAGAACATCTACTGCATCGAAGTGGAAAATGTCCTTTACGAGCATCCGGCGGTGATGGATGCAGCGCTGGTCGGCATTGAGCATCGTACGCTGGGTGAGGAACCTGCCGCAGTCGTCTGCCTGAAGCCGGGAACTACTGCCAGCGAGGCCGAACTACGCGGCTTTGTTGCCGAGCGCCTTGCTGCCTTCAAGGTGCCTGTCCGGGTACTCTTCGTTCCCGGCACTTTGCCGCGCAATGCGAATGGCAAAATCCTGAAAACTGAATTGAAGAAGCTTTTCTGAAACCCGGGCGATTGTGTGATCGCTCTGTAATCCTGAATCCCGAGGTCAATCATGTCCCAGAAATTCAATCCCGAACCGGCTGCCCGCCTGCTGGCCGATGCTTTTCAGAGCGGTGCATTGCTCAAAGAACTCCCCGCCGATTGCCGTCCGCAGACGCTCGACGACGGCTATGACATTCAGGATCGTTTTGTCGCGTTGCTTGGAGACGACTTCGCTGGCTGGAAGCTCGGGGTCGGCACGAACAACGGTAAGAAGATGACCGGTTCGTCGCGCGCGCTGGCGGCCCGTCTGCTCGGCAAGCGGATGTTCCGCTCGGGTGACGTGGTGCCGATGCCCAATGCTGCGCCGATCACCATTGAGTTTGAGATTGCCTGCACGCTGGGTCGCGATGTTGCCCCGGGGCAGGCCCCTGCCAATGCGCTGGATGCAGTCGAATCCGCTCAGGTGGTGTTCGAGCTGGTGCTGTCACGTTTCGAGGACCGCCGTACCGTCGGCTGGCCGAGCTTCTGCGCGGATCTGGTCGGTTTTTCAGCACTTGTGCTGGGCGATCAGGTCAAGGTCGATGCTGCGGCGTTTGCTGCCGTCGCCAACAGCGCTGTGGTCAGCGCTGATGGTGCCGAGAAGGCGCGTATTGCCGTTGGTGACGATGCGGTCGATCCGGTGCTCGGACTGGCCGAGTTGTTCGAGCATGCCAACGCCCGTGGCATCACGCTGAAAAAAGGAACGATCGTCTCGACCGGCACGCTGACGCTGCC
>JAURMJ010000009.1 GCA_030830765.1 Quisquiliibacterium sp. | reverse complement strand
TACACCGGGTTGCAGTCGTTGCTGCATTGGGCGTGAAGACGCCATCCTAGCGGCCAGGAGGCTGGCCGCGAAATCATCGCATCCTTCCATTCAGATTGAATGCTCAGCCAGGCGATCCCAGAGCAGATCAACGCCATGCCCTGGCCGATTCGATGCCACGGCATTGCCATCGATGATAGGCATCGGCTCCTGCAGAAAACGATCAAGTCCGAAGCCGTGCGCTTCCAGATAGGACCGGTTCGGCGCTGCAGCCAGCAATCCGACGGTCAGATCATGGACACCATGCGAGGTGACCGGCAGGTTGAAAGCCTCGGCCAGACGACAGACCTTCATGAACACGCTGACGCCCCCGCAATTGCTGACATCAGGCTCCGGAAACGTCACGCCACCGGCAGCAATCAGCTGCTTGAATTCGTAAAGCGTGTGCAGATTCTCGCCGGCAGCGATCGGGTGTCCAGTCTGCTCAACGATCCGCGCGTGACCAGCCACATCGTCGGGAATGGTCGGCTCTTCCAGCCAGACCAGACCAAATTCGGAAAGCGCACGCGCCGCGCGAATTGCCTGATCCACGCTCCAGCGCATGTTTGCATCGGCCATCAGCGGAAAGTCTGCCCCCAGATGCTCTCGCATCGCTTGGACCCGCTCCACATCTTCACGAAGATGGTCACGTCCGACCTTCATCTTGATTGCACGAAAACCGGCCTGTCGAAAACCATCGGCCTGTTCAAGCAGCTGGGGCAGTGGGAACTGCAGATCAATCCCCCCCGCATAGCAGGGCACACGCGGATCGAACCCGCCGAGCAGCTGCCACAGGGGCATCTTGGCCCTTTTGCCAGCCAGATCCCAGAGCGCGATATCCACTGCGGAAATCGCCAACACCGTCTGTCCGCCACGCCCACCATAATGCAGGGCCCACCACATCTGCTGCCAAAGTGCCTCGATGCGTGTCGGGTCCTGCCCAATCAGCATCGGCTGCAAGTAACGGTCGACCAGCGTATGAACGGCAAGTCCACCAGCGCCGACCGTGTAGGTATAGCCAAGACCCTCACAGCCGTCGTTATCGCGAACCTGCACGCAGACCAGCTCAAAATGAGTCATATCGCCGTGCGTACTGTCAGACAGTGCAACCGGAAGCGGGATGCGGTAGGTCCGGGTGACAATCGAATCGATCTTGCTCAAATCTCGTCTCCTTGAATGCATTTGACCAGGGCATGCACCGGAAGTCCTGCAACCGACTGGCAGGTCCCGAGGCGCACAGGCGGTCTGCCTGGACCGATCCTAGTGATGGACGATCCGCACGGACAGTCCCCAAAGTGGGCTGATGTTCACTGCGTGGCGCAGGCAGCCTGGTCCCGACAGTCGTCCACTCCGGATCAAGCCGCCGTGTACGCCCTCCATGATCCCGTGACCCGATCCGGGCCCCTACTTGCCGCAGACGCGGCAGAGCAGCAAACTGAGGAGGTATCCATAGATTGATTGCTGATGCCGTCAAGGAGCAAGACCGTGGACCTTCCAGCGCAGCCCCCAACCGACGCAACGATGAATCCCTCGCACGCCCCAGACGCCAACCCGATGGGTCTGTGCGGCTTTGAATTCGTCGAATTCGCCTCTGCGCAGTCGGGACTTGTCGAAACACTGTTCGAGAAACTGGGCTTTCAGCTGGTGGCACGCCATCGCAGCAAGGACGTCGTGCTGTATCGACAGGGTGAGATCAACTTCATCGTCAATCGCGAACCGCGCAGTCTGGCAAGCTACTTTGCGGCTGAGCATGGCCCAAGCGCCTGTGGGCTCGCCTTTCGGGTCCGGGACTCGCACAAAGCCTATGCGCGGGCCCTGGCGCTGGGGGCGCAGCCTGTCGAGTTACCGACCGGGCCGATGGAGCTTCGTCTGCCGGCAATTCGCGGCATTGGGGGGGCGCCGCTCTACCTGATCGACCGCTTTGAAGACGGGCGCAGCATCTATGACATCGATTTCGAATTTCTGCCTGACGTTGACCGCCACCCGCAAGGACACGGCCTGCAGCGCATCGATCACCTGACGCACAATGTCTATCGCGGGCGAATGGCCTATTGGGCAGGCTTCTATGAGCGTTTGTTCAACTTTCGCGAACTGCGATTCTTCGATATCAAAGGCGAGTACACCGGGCTGACCAGTCGCGCAATGACGGCCCCCGACGGCCTGATCCGGATCCCATTGAACGAGGAGTCCGGCAAGGGAGGCAGCGGCCAGATCGAGGAATTCCTGATGGCCTTCAATGGCGAAGGCATCCAGCATATCGCGCTGCTGACCGAGGATCTGATGAGCACGGTCGACGCATTGCGCGCAGCGGGTGTGCCGCTGATGAGTGCTCCAAATGACATTTACTACGAGATGCTCGAGGAACGATTACCAGGTCATGGCGAGCCGGTCGCACAGCTGCAGGCACGGGGCATCCTGCTCGACGGCACCATCACCCAGGGAAAACCGCGTCTGTTATTACAGATCTTCTCTGAAACGCTGCTTGGTCCGGTGTTCTTCGAATTCATTCAGCGCAAGGCCGACGAGGGATTCGGCGAGGGTAACTTCAAGGCCTTGTTCGAAAGCCTGGAGCGCGATCAGATCCGTCGGGGCACGCTGCAGGCCAATCCGCAGTCCTGATCCCATCAACCCCAGCAACGTCGACAGGCGTGCGGTCCCAACTGAGCGGCTCGGCCATTGCTGGTCTCAAGAGACGCTCCAGCGCCGACGGGGACCCGTAGAACAGTCTGCCCCTAGGCGTGCCATCGGCCGCAGCGCTTGTTCATCTGACCGATCGGTAGACGGACCTGCGCTCGCGCGGGGTCAACACCAGCTGCCACAACTGCCCCTGCCTGCAACGGAAAAATCCGGCGCAACTGTGCAGGTAGTACTTCCACATCCGGTAGAAGCGTTCGTCGTAACGCTCCCGCAGCCTTGGCCAGGCTGCTTCGAAGCGGGCCCACCAGGCCATCAGCGTGCGGTCATAGTCCTGCCCAAAATTGTGCCAGTCATCGATGATCAGGCGGCCTTCGAGGGCCTGCGAAAGCTCTGAGGCCGACGGCAGCTTGCCATTCGGGAAAATGTAGCGATCGATCCAGGGGTCGGTATGCGGCGAGGTGGTCTCGATACCGATCGTGTGCAACAGGAAAATGCCGTCCGGCTTCAGCAATCGGCACACCGAATCGAAGTACGTCGCATAGTTCTTTGGCCCGACATGCTCGAACATGCCGACCGACGCAATGCGATCAAACGTTCCCTGCAGATCACGGTAGTCCTGCAGTTCGATCTGCACAGGCAGGTCTTTGCAACGTTCACGGGCCAAAGCCTGCTGCTCGCGCGACACCGTGATGCCGACAACGTTCACGCCGTAACGCTCCGCTGCGAACCGGGCAAGTCCGCCCCATCCGCAGCCGATGTCCAGCAGGGTCATGCCTGGGGCCAACTCAAGCTTCCGACAGATCAGATCGAGCTTGGCTTCCTGCGCCGCCTCCAGCGTATCAGCCTGCGCCCAATACGCACATGAATAGATCATCCGGGAATCGAGCATCGCCTCGAACACATCATTGCCGATGTCGTAGTGCTGCTCGCCGACCTGGAAGGCGCGCCGTGCAGACTGCAGATTCAGAAATCGATGCCTGAATGCTTCAACCGCGATCCGCATTCTGGCGGAGCCGACCACCTTGCGATCCAGATTGGCTCCCAGCACCTTATCGAAAAAGGCATCCAGTTGCGCGCAGTCCCACAGCCCATCCATGTAGGTCTCGCCAAGCCCAAGCGACCAGCGCGCAAAGATGTCAGCGTAGACCCGTGCATCATGAACCTGCATGTCTGCTGGCCCCGGACCGTTGATCTGAACCCCTGCGTGCAGCAGCAGTTGTGCAAGCGTCGCAGGTGGATCAACCGTTTGAGAATCACCCACCAGCTCCTGATGAGCATCAAATTCGCGGTACCTTGTCAAAGCGTCCTCCGATGGCCTGAAATATCCACCGACAGCCTTCGCCTGCGACGCCGCCCGAATACCGGGCGCACGACGGAAGCGCTGCCAGACAATCGTTTTTGATCAGCTCAAAGATAGCGAATCTTTCTGCTGGCTGACAATGGGGTTGTTGGATTCAGTCCGCACTGAGGAAACTGCCAGCGCTCAACCGGTAAAATCCCGGCTTCGACGCACCCACCGGAACCCCCTGATGAAACTGAACTCCGAGGAAGTCCTGACTCCGCCGAGGCCAGCCGCCTCCGTGATTCTGCTGCGTGACGGTGACCAGGGCATGGAAGTTCTGCTCCTGCGCCGCGCCGGCGAGTCCAATGCATTCGGCGGTGCCTACGTCTTTCCTGGCGGCAAGCTGGATCGCGAAGACAGTGAAATCGACCTGCTTGAGCGCCTGGACACGGGTCTGGAGAGGCTGCATTCGGCCCTGGGTGAGCCAGGAACCGAGGTCCCGATCGCAGCGGCGCTGTTCATTGCCGCGATCCGAGAGACATTCGAAGAGGCCGGCGTCCTGCTGGCTCCGGGCATCGCCCAGGAATTGACTGATCTGCTCAGCGCACGTCAACGCGAGGGACTGTCCTTTGCAGACGTGTTGGCCGAGTCGAACCAGCGTCTGGCAGCCAGCATGATGCACCCATGGTCGCGCTGGATCACGCCACGGGTGCCGTCCCTGACAACCAAGCGTTTCGACACGCGATTTTTTGTTGCCGAGATGCCGGTCGGGCTCGAGGCGCGCCATGACCAGCGTGAAGCGACCGAAGCCTGGTGGACAAGCCCGCGTCACGCGCTTGAACGCTACTGGGCCAAGGAAATCGTGCTGGCTCCACCGCAGATCCAAAGTCTGGCCCACCTCTCCCGCCATGACAGCGTGGCCTCGGCCATTGCGGAGGCAGGGTCGCGTCCGCCACCGACCATCGAGCCTGAACCTTTTGAAGTGGATGGCAATCGAGTGATCGCCTACCCGGGGGATGAACGCCATCCGGTCCGTGAACGCGCCATGCCCGGACCCAGCCGCCTGTCATTCAGGAATGGTCGGTTTGAGCCGGAGGGTGGCTTCGACGCATTCTTTAACTGATCGGCTCGCGGCAAGAAGACGCAATGACGCTTTCGAACCTGGAGCATTCGACTGACCAGGGGCACGGGATCATTGCACTGGACAGCGGATACGGCCGTGAACAGCATGTCGCGGTGCACCTGATGATCGAAGGCTCCCGGGCCGCAATCATCGACACCGCGCACAATGCCAGCGTGCCCAGGGTCATGCAGGCCCTGGCCGCGAACGGCATCAGCGCAGAACAGGTTGACTGGGTGATCCTGACCCACGTGCACCTGGACCACGCAGGGGGTGCCGGCCAACTGATGAGCCAGCTCCCCAATGCCCGGCTGACCGTGCATCCGCGCGGTGCACGCCACATGATCGATCCAACTGCATTGTTTGCCGGCACTGTCGCAGTCTATGGGGATACGGCGGCCCGTCAGCTCTATGGCGAGATCATCCCGGTCCCGGCCGAGCGAATCATTGAGACGCCTGAAGGGGCCCGCATCGACCTGGCTGGACGCACGTTGAGATTTCTCGAGACGCCCGGCCATGCCCGTCATCATGTCTGCATTCATGATGAACGCAGCGCCAGTGTCTTCACGGGCGACACCTTCGGCGTGTCGTATCGCGAACATGACCATCAGGGCCAGGCACTGATTTTTCCAACGACATCCCCGACCCAATTCGATCCTGAGCAGATGCATCGATCCATTGACCGAATCCTTGCGCTATCACCGAACTCAGTGTTCCTGACTCACTTCAGTCGGGTTGATGATGTTGACCGTCTTGGCCTCGATCTGCACCGGCTGGTGGATGCCCATGCACAGATCGCAATCGACTGCAGCAACGCCGGATCCGATCGGGTCAAGACGATTGAACAGCAGCTTGGGCAGTTGTTTCGAGACGAATGCGTACGACACGGCATGATCGAAGCGTGTGACCCGCTGCCGCAAGAACTTCAAGTGGACGTCGAGTTGAACGCGGCCGGTCTGGACAGTTGGCTGCAAGCCCGGGCCCGCCATTGACCATCCAGGTCTGAACGAACGAAACGCGCGCAGTAGCCACCACGCGCGTTCCTGTTACCTGCGATGATCTGCGCCGCGCCAGGCGCCGACAGCTTTACTCAAAGGAAGTCCTTCGACGCTCGCGGCTGCCTGGCTCATAGGATTGACAGGAACAGCCGCTTGTTGTCGACAGAAGTCTTTCGAGCCCTCATCCGAAGATCTCAGGACAGCATCTGTGCGCCATCAATGGCAATCGTCTGCCCTGTGACCCAGCTTGCCAGATCACTGGCCAGAAACAGCACCACGTTGGCCACCTCGTCGGGACGGCCATAACGGCCGAACGGAATGCTGCCCAGAATGTTCTTGTACAGCTGCGGATTGTTCTGCCGAGCCGTATCCCAGACACCGCCTGGAAATTCGATCGACCCGGGCGCAACACAGTTGACCCGGATCTGACGGGCGGCGAGGACCGCCGCCTGCGTCTTGGTGTATTGGATCAATGCCGCCTTCACCGCACCGTAAGGCGGCGTGCGTGCACTTGGCGTCAGACCGGAGATTGACGAGACATGAATGATCGAGCCGCCGTCAGCCATCCGTTCCAACGCTGCAAGCGAAGCCCGTACCGTGGCCATCAGGTCAACGTTGATGCTGGCCGCCCAGCCCGCTTCATCATCGGTCCGTCCGAAACCCGAGGCGTTGTTGACCAGCACGTCGATCCCACCGAGGGCGTCAGCGGCCTCATTGACATAGCGACGCACCGCATCGCCATCAGCCAGATCGCAGGCCGCGCCATGAACCTGCCCGCCAAAACCACGCAAAGCCGCAACGGCCTCATCAACACCAGCCTGACCGCGCGCACAAATTGAGACG